>CACYRM010000052.1 GCA_902776845.1 Oscillospiraceae bacterium | reverse complement strand
CTGCTTTGTGATTACGCTTGCGCTGCCGCGCTTCTCGACGTGGATCTTGTGCGGGATGGGATAATCCGAGACATCCACATGCGAAATGATGCCCACGAGCCTGCTGTTGTTGCCGGTCAGGTTGTTAAGGACATTCATCGTAAGGCTGAGGCTCTTGTCATCAAGAGTGCCGAAGCCTTCATCGATGAAGAGCGAATCGAGGGTCTGGCCGCCGAAATGATCCTGTGCAAGCTCAGACAGACCAAGCGCGAGGGAGAGGGATGTCAGGAATTTCTCGCCGCCCGAAAGTGAGCCCTTTGAAATGACCGAAGCTTCCGACATGTTGATTATCTCAACATCAAGGCCTGCAACGCTGTTTGCTCTTTCTGCCGTAGTCTTGTGATTCAGCTGATAACGCCCGCCGGTCAGTTCGATAAGCTTACGGTTGGCTTTATCAAGAAGTTCCGCAAAGAAAGCTCCCAGTATGTAGCGGTCGAAAGATATCCTGCCGTTATCGGATGAGGAACCGGCAGCCATGGGTGCCAGTCTGTTAAGGACAGCCCATGCGCGTTCTGTGCCAGCATTCTTTTCGCGGTTATCCTTTACGACATTGTAAGCGGCCTTGTGATTGTCGAGCAGGGAAGTTCTCTTATTCAGCCTGTCGTTGCATTCGTCGCGTTCCGCAGCTGCCTTATCGATCGATTCACTGAGAGCTTCAATGTCAACAGTCTCCAGACCTTTGGTCTTTTCCTCGAGTTCACTGATCCTGTTACCGGTATTAGTCACGTCATTGTTGTAGTCATTGATCTCTTTTGTTGTCTTCTTTATCCACGCATCAGGATCATCGATACCCTCAATGATCGCCAGGGCATCATTGGGAGTTGAGAAGCTGTTGGCTGTGAGTACTTCATTAAGTGCTTTCGCGGTCTTTCCAGCCTCTTCAGCAAGCGCGGTTTTCTGCGAATTCTTCTCGGCAAGGGATGTCTGCTTCGCGGTAAGTTGATTATTTATCCTGTCGAAATGAGCTTTGTGTTCATCGACGGTTTTCTGCATGGCAAGTGCCTTTGCTTCCAGCTCTTTGATCTCGGCCTCGGCCTTGTCTTTGGAATCAAATTCAAGCCCGCTCTTTAAGGCAGACTCCTGTTCCTTCAGACCTTCAAGCTCTTTGGAGACATTCTCTACAGTGGTGCCGTAAGTTGTCGCGTCGTTCTGCAATTTGCTGATATCTTCTTTAAGCTTAGTGATCTCAGCATCGAGTTCGTTGAATCTTTCAAGTGCCTTCCGGGCCTTCTCAAGGGCTTCTTTGCAGGCATTGCATTCCTCATCAAGAAGATCCTCTTTGGCCTCAAGATACTCGCTGTTAAGATCATCGGGAGCATGACAGTCGTCAAAGAGTTCCTGTGCTTTCTTAAACGCTGATTCCTTGTTGGTCGCGAAAACCGCCTTGTCGCTGTCATAATCATTCTTGAACGCAATAAAGGCATTGTATGCGTTGTCGGCTTCGCTCCTTGCGCTGTTAACATCATCTTCCGTGACAAGCACGCCTTCGCCTTTTGCAAAGTTATGTGCCTGGCCTCTTACAAAATGAGTTCCGCAGACAGGGCAGTCGGCCTCTCCGGAATCCTCGATCTTTTTGCCGAGCCTGTCAGCGAGAAGGGCTGCCTGCCCGTTCATGAATATGCTGTACTTTTCATCGTAAGCACGCTTTTTGTCATTGGAACTTTCCATAAGTGAGGAAAGTTCTGATTCTTTCTTTTTCAGCTTGGCATCATCGCCTTCAAGCTTCCGGTAAAGTTTGGATAATTCATCAAAGGACTTGCGTTTCCTGCCGGTCTCATCGAGGGCATTCTGAGCTTTGTTCATCTCTCCGGAAGGATCGGTGATGGCATCCTTCTCGGCCCTCGCCTTAATCTCCTGTTCCTCAAGTTCCTTAAGTTTGAGCTGAGCATTTTCAAGGGCTTTGCTGTTGGATTCAATCTCTTTTTCTTTGGTGATGATCTTTGCGGCCAGTTCCTGATGCTCATCGTATTTGGGGAGCAGTGCTGTCTTTGCGGCAGCATCAGCCTTGATCTTCTCAATCTCTTTGATGACGATCTCATCATTCTTCACTTCGAGAGAAGCGGCTTTCAGATCTTCCCCAAGCTTTTCGATGTCTGCACCGAGCCTTGTGATATCTTCATCCAGAGCCTTATCCTTCTTCTCCTGTTCTTTGCTCTCATCTATCACATGACAGATCTTGTTGACCACAACGGATACGCTGTCCAGCCTGCATTTGAGAGTCTCCATCTCCTGAGCTTTGCTCTTAAGCTCCTTAAGGTGATCCATGCTTCCGGAAAGATCTGCGATATTCTGATTGTCACTTTCGGCTTTTGCCTTTTTGGCGGTGAGACCGGTCACTATATTTATCTTTTTGTCATGCTCTTCTTTGAGTGCCTCAACCGCTTCCTCATCGGATTCCTTAAGTTCCAGAAGGTTCTTTAAAAGTTCGGGATTGCTGTAAAGGTACAGGCCGCTTTCAGCACTTTCCTCATCAGGGAACACGAAGGCTGTCTCCATGTGGTTCTTTACGGCTGTATCGTTGCTCTCGCGCAGAGCCTTGAGCTTCTTGTGGCTCTCGGAGAGTATTTCCTGATATCTCACATATTCGGTAACATCGATCAGCTTCTTAAGGATGACCGCCTTTTCATCGCTTGAGGCTTCAAGGAATTTCCTGAATTCGCCCTGTGCGAGCATCACTATCTTCTCGAACTGTTCTTTGTTCAGTCCGATTATCTCTTCGATCTTTTTGTTTACATTCTTCTGATCCTTTACAGTACCGCCGTCCGGCAAATACAGAACAACATTCTGTTTGGGATCTTTATAGTCATCCGTGGTGCCTCTCGTCAGCGTATAGCGGATCTTGCGTTCCACACGGTATTCATTTCCGCTCTGCGAAAAGGTGAGTTCCACCTCGGTGTCCGTGCCCTTGGAGACAAGGTTGCAGTGGAGGTCATCAGTCTTTCTGCCGTCTCCGCTTGCCTCACCGAATAGAGCAAACGAAATTGCATCGAAGATGGTGGTCTTGCCGGCTCCGATGTCTCCTTCAACGAGGAATAACCCGTCTGTAAATCTTGTAAAATCGATCGTCTGTTCATCCCTGTATGAGATGAACGCCTTCATGCGCAGTCTTATCGGTCTCATACATTGTCCCCCTTATCCTTGCCAAGCTTGTCGAGAAGCTTTTGGGCATTCTCCTCATTGGACGATTCGCTGCCGTTGCGGACGAGTTCTCCGAGATACCGCATAGTCTCAAGCTCATCTTCCGAAGGGTCCTTTCCGGCTGTCTGTGCCTTGTAGAAGTCTGCAAAGAGGTCTTCCACGGGCTTTTTCCTGACATCTCCGGATGTGGCGGTGACACCTGAGAAACTGAACTCATTATATGTGGATAGCGTCTCAAGGAGCACGCCGCCGCGTCCCGTGATCACAGTCCTTAAATAGTCTGAGATCTCGGAGGTGAATCTCATGTCCGTCATGGTGATCCCGACATATTCGCCGTCGCCTACACGGTTCTCCACCTCGTCATAGATATCATCCCTGGTGCCTGATATATGGTGCATCTTATGAAGCGGGGCAATGGGAATAACGGAAGGCTTGATCTCATCGCCTTTTTTGCCGAGGACTACCTCGACGATGCCTTTGTTCTTATATTTTGTCTCATCGAAATGGTAGCAGAGAGGAGTCCCGGCATATCTTACGGAGCTCCTTCCGACAGGAAGCCCGGAATGTATGTGTCCCAGAGCAACATAGTCGAAAGCGTCAAAGACAGTGTATTCCATGGGTCCGAGACCGCCGGTCATGGTCTCCGAGCCGCCGCGTTCGATCTCTTCGCCGTTTGCGACAACGTTCTGGTGCGACAGGATGACATTGCGGTGAGAGCTGTCGATCTCCTGGATCTCCAGAAGGCGCGTCATGGCATCGCTGTAGGTCTTTATAGAGTCATCTTCCAGGATGGATGCCACGGCTTCAGGATAGATGTAAGGCACGAGCCAGAAAGTCACGGGACCCATTCCGTCCGGATCGTCCAACGTAAAATGGACGACCTCTCTGGTTGGCTTTCCCGCTATATGGATATTGCTCTTGGCGAGGATCCTGTGAGCGAACTGGAGTCTCGGACCGCTGTCGTGATTGCCTGCGATCATGAAGACCGGGATATCCCTTGTATCGAGCTCAGACAGGAGATAGTCAAGAAGATCCACGGCTTCCGGACCGGGATTGACTCTGTCGTAGACATCACCCGCGATCAGGACCGCATCAGGATCTTTCTCGTCGCACTTTTTAAGAAACTCATTGATCCAGTAACGCTGGTCATCAATAAGCGGCATTCCGTTGATGCTCTTGCCTAAATGGATATCCGCAATGTGAAATAAAAGCATAGGCAGTCCTCCTTGAGACAGTTCACAGCTTTCCTTTTTCACCATTATAATATGCAGGCGGTTCGATTATTGGGACAGATTTTCGCGTCCGGAGGCACATTCGGAACGAGTTCGAAAAAGTTATGATGTCATGTCGCGGAAGATGCCTTGTCAGACTTGCGTCTTCCGCGTCTGTCGTGCTGTCTGTAAAAATCAGACTTGTCTTCATACATGAGCGCATCGATCTTGTTGACCATACCGTCAATGCCTTCGCTGTGCGGATCGAAGATACGTCCGCCTATTGCGGCCGAGAGTTTATAGGGCTTGCCGGATGTGCTGTTATATTTTTCGAGTTCGGCATGGATACGGTCTTTATATTCATTCAGATCAACGTCTGTGAATCTGGGCATCAGGATAATGAATTCGTCGCCCGCGAAGCGGATGACGAGTCCGTCGGCCCCGATAACATCGACGAGGATGCCGGCAAAAGCAACAAGCGCGTTATCTCCTTCCTCATGTGAGAAGTTGTCGTTGATGGACTTGAAATCGTTAAGATCCAGCATAAGGGCAGCGATCTTTACGTTCTTTCTGAAGTGACGTTTCTTCTGTATCTTGTCGAGTTCATACCGGTTATATACTCCGGTGAGTTTGTCGACATAGATGCACTCGTTCTGAAGTGAGATTACTATTGAAGCAAAAGCGACAGCAAAACTTATCGGAAGCAGGGAGATACCGTAGATCTTCATCTGCACCAGATTGCCTATGAGGATCGGTGTAAGGAATTCGAAGACAGGGAAGTATCTGAGTGACGGATTCCTGAGTTTGCTGATGACGTAATAGGCATAACCGTAAAAGATGAGCACAAAGCCGAAGACCACGAAGAGAAAATAGAAGTCGCCTCTCTGGTATTTGTTGTTCTCGTCTATATCAAATACGATCGGCGTGAAGGTGTTTATTATAAGGAGACCGGCCTCGATAATGCACATAGTCCAGAAGATGATCATGTGGAAACCTTTTGTCTTGTGATCGATATGCTTAATTATAAGATGTATGATTCCTACGCCTATGATCAGGTTATAAAGATAGAGGAAATTGTCGCTGATTATAAGGAAAAAATAATTGGCGGCGCCCGGTCTGCCGTCGGAGGCAAACGAAAGAATATCGGCGATGCTGTTCAGTATCGATATTACGAGCATGATCAGGAGGATCTGGCTCTCGCTTTTACGGGCAGGGAGGATCCATCCTCTTGATACCAGCAGGACTACGAGAATGGCTATACTGACTATATCGGTAACAAGTACCGCCTGTAGATTGATCGCTGATTCCATTTTGTTTTTCCCTGAACAGATCACACATCCTGAATAACTCTATTATAGCTTTTAAGTTATTAATGGTGTTTTTACCGTTGTAAACAATAAGAAAACAAAAATGGAAAAAGATGTCATTCTTTCAGGGGTGTCCTGTCCGCTTACCTGTATCCGTAGTATAACTCCGGTGAAGTATAAGGAGCCTTTATCGTGCCGTAAGCCAGGACGTTCCCGAAGCTTCCGTCTGACGCTTTGTTGAGGAAGTCGAGTTTTGACTGTATGTCTCCGCCGGATGCGTCGATAACGAAGCTCAGCTCCTGCGGATCGGTCCTTAAAGCGACAATAAAGAGTTCGTAAGTATGAGTCTCGGCAGGGTAGGGACCTGCGTAAACAGACGGGTCAGTGTATTCGCCCTGGTCAAGATGTGTCTTGTCTGTCAGCGTGTACCAGCAGAGCCAGTTGTTCGTGGTCGTATCGATCATGATGACCGCGTACTTTGACGCGCCTTCGTAAGGTGTCCATGTGAGTTCGGGGGATTCGTTGCCTTCCTTAAGGCCTGAAGGCTGCCTCCATTCGCCGTCCTCGATACTTGCCGTTGTAACTTCGAAAACAGGAAGACTGTCCATATATACCTTTGATTTATCGACTTCCTTGCCTGTCGCTTCATCGTACTCCTGCTCCGGAATATTGACGGCATCTGTCCTGAGATTGATCCTGGCGCTTCCTTTGTCTGTGGTGAACACAAGGATAAGATCACCGTCATCCGTAACGGAGCCTTCGGTTATGGTGATGCTCTTTTCGGCATTGCCGGAAGCGCCTGACCAGAAGGCTTTTGCGTTTGTTCCGACAGTTCCGAAGAACCTTTCGGAGGAGGTGTTGTTCTCATTGCTGAGGTTAAATGCGAACTTGCCCATCTTCTTAAGAAAACGGATATACAGAACGCCGTTGTCGCCTGAGGGAACTTCATCACCGAACAGGGCTGAGACGGTATCAGAAGGGAGCCGGTCACATTTCCAGCTTGTTCCGGGAAGCTTTGAATTATCGGCTTCGCAGGCGGTAAGGGTCTCGCCGGTCAGCTCCCAGGCATTTGTGGCGCTGTTCAGACGGTATTCAAGATCCTTGGTGACAGTCTGCGCAAGAAGACCTGAGAGATCATCCGGTCTGTAGGAGACACTGACGATATCTTTTGCCGTGTACTGTCCATCCGACAGTTTCTCTGCCGAATGGGATTTAACGGTTATATTGTGACTGAATGAACTGATGACTTCGCTGTCGGGAATTTCCTGAACGGTGCCCGAACATCCTGTCAGGAATCCGATGGCCATACATGCCGAAATAACGCCTGATACGAATCTTTCCCTGTTCATCCGAATGCCTCCCGGACACTTGATTTTCCATGATAATACTATCATCAGGCAGACGGGTAATAGAAAAATCGACACGGAAAATAGTAATATCCGCACAAAAACTATGAAGCGCGGTATTGGGTCGGCGTTTTCCCGGTAACGTGCCTGAAGATCTTTGAGAAATAATTCGGATCCGGATAACCGACGCGGGCGCCTATCTCATTTATGGGCAGTTCCGTTTTTGTGAGCAGGATCTTCGCAAGATCTATCCTCAGGTTCAGGAGGTAATTGAGGCAGGTCATGGATGACTGCTTCATGAAAATGTCGTTTAATTTGTTGCGGTTTATGGCAAACTTCCGGGTCAGCGTCTCAAGCGTTATCTGCTCGCCGATATGTTCATTCAGGTACTCTGCTATCTTCGAGAATTCCTCCTGTCCGGGATCGTTCTCGTTATCAGGGCTGACCTCAACAAATGAGAAGATTACAAAGTGCAGGATCTCGATAAGATATGATCTGCTTCTGCAGGGCCAGTATCCGTCGGACTGTTTCGTGAGCTGTTTTTCCATCACGGCGAAAAGCTCCTTCAGCTTTTTAAGCCCGTTCAGAGGAAGCGGAATGACACGGTCGGTGACATCTTTGCCGTATCTGAAAGGCCTTATAAGCACGTAGTCCTGGAATACGGCCTGTCCCTTGGTATTCTCGAATTCTCCGGAATCAATGCGCTCGAAAGTGAACTCGTCACGGATAACGGAAGGCTTGAAAAAAATGATATATGCTTTGATGTTTTTCAGGATGCGGCATTCGAAGATATCATCCTGGGTAAGACTTATCAGAGCCGGGGCTGTCACTTCGCGCTTACCGCCGGGGCCCGTAATCTCCAGAGAGCCCTTCTCGAGTATGATTATCTTGTAATTGCCGTTGTCATTTATGTAATCAGGAACCGAATCACACCTGTCGGTATAGATATCAACGATCCTGTCCCAGCCGTCCCAATGGCATTCAGTATAGAGTTTCATCCGCTTAAGGCCCTGTATCCGTCAGTCTTTATCTAAACTACATAGTATTATAGCCTAAACGGTTCTTAAGTTGAAAATCAAGGAAATTATCTGTTATTCTTTAGCATATATTTTTTGAAAAATATTTATGGTGGTAGTAGTTATGAAAAGATCTTTAAAGACCGCGTCTTTGTTCCTTGCATTCGCAATGATGATCTCTGTATGCTCATGCTCGGCCAAGCCTTCCAGATCAGGTCTTGTTCACCGTGATTACGAGAAGACCGAAGGAAAAGCGGGGGAGACTGAACCCGTTGTTACACTTACACCTGTGCCGACAGGTACTGCTACGCCTACGCCCACAACTGCTGCCGGCAACCAGGATCCTTCTGAAATATCGGTTTTCGAGCTTATGTCTTTATCCGAAATGTGTGTAGGTCTGGTACCGGATGATGCTGAGGCATACCTGACGGCAGTCCTGGGGATCTCAAGTTACACGGTCTATGATGACGGCAATACTTCCGCCGGAACTCCCACGGAGCGTTTCTTAAGAGATCTCGACAGGGATATAGTTGTCAGCGGTGTTCCGTTCAAGAGCATCGGCATACACATGAACGATAACGGCGCCGTTGTTGACGTTGATTATACGATCAGAAAGACCGCCATATTTGCCACCAATGAAGCACTTGACAGCGAGAATTACTATAATCTTCTCTATCCCGATTTCTGCAGCGCTTTTGGTGATCCGTCTGACGACTATGTATCCTTTTGGGTAGACTTTGATCAGAGCGGTCTGTACGGCTGGAAAGACGGCAACTACTGGGTCTCTCTCTTCTGGGGTGTGAGCTGCCAGTCGGTAAAGGGCAACGACCAGCTTGTTATCGGTATTGAATATGATGATCCGTCAGGAATGACAGTCAACGGCGGTTCGACTACGAGACCTGCGGCAACGTCATACAATGATGTATTTACGTTTATGGAAAACATTATCGACATGGATCTCAATTCGGCTGTGGATTATTTTGGTAACGTGTTTGATGCCGATCTCGGCGACCCTTATGACACCACGAAAGGCCCCGACGGCTCATCGACATACACATATAACGTGGCCATCACTTTCGACGGATACAGCTTCGATCAGATCGAGCTTGACACAAAGAGTGACAATACCGTTTACCATATCGGATTCAAGAATATGACGGCATCCGGAGACGAGCTTCACGATTACTGCACCGGCTTAACCGAAATGACGGCCTATCATCTGAATGTAAGTCCGTCACTTGAATATCCGCTGACTGATGATAACAAAATGCTCGAATTCTATGATTTTGATTTAGAAGACGGCAGGACCGTTTCTATCGGAGCATATTACTCTGATACCTTCAACTACTTCTGGTTCAATTACGAGACGTGGGGCTGATACCTGATATCAGCCTTCAGACAGGTAATCACGCACGCGTTCGATCACCTCAGCCGTGCCCGGTGACAGATTATCCGGCAGAGCGTCAAGCGGGAAGAATGCCTGTTCAATGACTTCCTCCTCCTGTACCTTCATCTCGCCTGAATACTCAAAACAGATGTAGACCGCGCCGGCAAAATATACTTTATCCTGATTGGGATATTCATAGTAGGTGTCTTTTCCGGATCTGAGCATCAGGAGTTCAAGCCTGCCGCATAAAAGGCCGGATTCCTCCTGTGTCTCTCTTCGCGCGCATTCCTCAAAGCTCTCGCCCAGCTCCATGGATCCTGCGGGATAAGCCCAGTAACCGTTGTCAGCACGCTTGCCGAGAAGGATCTCGTTCCTGTTGTTGACCAGGATAACTCCCGCTCCCGTAAGGATAATAGGATCATGTCCCCACTTCTTCCTGATCTCGAAAATATATCCCATAAAAACCCCTTTCTCTTATTCTGATCATGCCCGGAATGCTTTAACGGAAGGTCAGGCGTAAGTTTACGTTCCGTAAGTATTCATGAGCCACACCCAAAACCATGTTGAGAGCCCGGATGTCACGAGATTGATGCTGATATAAATAATGTTTGTGACAGCCCATTTGCTCCTGCGGTTTTTTGCCTTGGCGATGATGGACACCGCAAGACTTCCGATCACCGCGATCCCGCAGACGATAAGAATAAACGTTGACTGCGCTATATACGTTTTGGTTCTCTCAAGTATTGAGATTATGTACATCAGAATGCCTATCGGCAGGACTGAAAAGGCCATGCAGGATATGCCTGTTGCCAGTCCGCACATGATTATTGTCTTCTCTGTTTTCGTGTCAACAGCAAGATAATTGTTGTCGATCAGAGCGTATTTTTTGCTCTTTTTATCGTCTGCCTTTACCTTTTTCCCCATGTTTATTCCTTATCCCGTTAACTGTCCTGCTGCGGACAGTAATGATCAGTCAGGTTTTTTCCGTCCGCATTCGGCACAGTACATCATATCATTTTTTTGTCCGCATTCGGGACAGAACCATATATCGGTACGCAGACTGTTGTCGTATTCGACCGGTGATGTCTCAGAAGGGGCTTTGTTCGCGTCCGGATCGATATACATGGTGTTCCTTGAAGACACGGAGATCTTAACATCGTGGGCAGGCATCGTGAAAGAAAAGGTATAACCGTAACTTTTACTGTCCCATTCGCGTTTCAGCTCAACATCATCACAGTCGAGATAGAAATTGTAGTCTGTGTCCGTGGCGATCATGTCGTATGTTACGGTGACTTTTTCACCTTCATGGTACTCGGTCTTCTTTGACTGGAACCCGTATCCGTCAAACTCCAGTTTGTACTTAGGTTTATCGCAGCCTGTCATTTCCATGATCAAAATTACCCCCAATATTACGATTATTGTTTTCCGCAGATTTATCCGCATGAGTGATGTGTTCATGTTATTCCCGTTCCCCCGGTCATTTGATCCTGATGTTCGTTATGGCGCACTGATCTCCCGTGAGAGCCACATAAACAGGATCGATCTCAGTATTAATGACGGTTGCCGCCTTTATGGAGATCCCGCCGTTAGTTGTGGTTGTTATGATCCTGTTGTCTTCTCTTACGATGCTGACAGTGACATCATACCCCTTTAGATTATACTGTTTCCAGGTATCCCAGTCCGTGAATTCCGGTGTTTTATTAACATCAAGCTCAATAGAGCAGTCAGGATCGCCTTCCCAGCACTCGCCGTCAAGTCTTAAAAGTGTCAGCTCCCTGTAGTTATTTCCTTCAACCTTTCCGTTCTCGGAATTGAATATGCATATAAACGGACAATGCCAGACAAGTCTTGCCGTAGGAAGGCTCATTGTATGGAAAGATATAGTCATTTTATCCTTAAGAAGGATACCGTCCGTGGATGAGGTTCTGTATCCGTCTGCCTGGACATTCGGGATATCGCCTGCGGGGACATTAATAAAAGAGATCTCCTCGGCGATCCTCGGAATGTAATCTGCGGGAACCTCTTTCTCGGACTGCGAGATCTCAATGCCGCTCAAAACGCAGTGCTCACCCGTAAAGGCAAGATACGCGAATCTCGAGCTGTCGGGCAGGGCAATGATGGTCTCGAAAGTACAGCCATTGCCTCTGATCCTGACAAGAGCATGGTCTTTTATCCTGACGGTCTCTATAGTGTAATGACCGTCTTTGCTGGAATCGTCACCGGTGACGGTTGATTCCATCTTCCTGGCACCTGATACGGTATGGCTTCCGTCGAACCATATTTCGCCGTATTCAAAATCGAGCATTTCCTTCTTGTCTTTTTCGATATCATGGATAAATCCGTCAAGAGAGTCGAACAACAGCACTGAAGGCCTGGGTGTGTTCCTTGATCCCGGAGTGTCGGGAGATACGTTCACCTTGATCGTGGTCATGCAGGGACCAAGAAGGACTCCGGGCGATACGGTGCTCCTGCGGTAGCTGATATGGATCTCTTTTCTGTCACGGAGTTCTTTATTCTCCTCACGGTCCTTCATGGCATATTCGGCATCAAGATCTATGAGGTGGAGCATATTCCGTGCGAACTCGGGATCGAACTGTGTACCTATGCCTTTAACGAACTCTTCTCTTACGATATGCTGCGGTATAGGGTCACGGTAGCTTCTCCTGGAAGTCATGGCATCGTAGGCATCTGCGCAGGCAATTATCCTCGCGATCTCAGGGATCTCTTCGCCTTTCAGTCCGTTCGGATATCCTTTGCCGTCGTAACGTTCGTGGTGGAAATGGGCACCTACGCTCAGGTATGAGAAAGCATCGATCTCCGAGAGGATCTGATTGCCTTTTTCCGGATGCTGCTTGATTATATTGAACTCTTCTTTGGTGAGCTTGCCGGGTTTGTTGATGATAGAATCCGGGATGCCGACTTTTCCTACATCGTGAAGAAGCGCAGTGAAATATATCTTCTGGCATTCCTCATCGTTCTTTCCTGCAAGTTCCGCGATCTTAACGGCATATTCGGCAACACGCGAGGAATGGCCGTTCGTGTAAGGGTCTTTTGCGTCGACCACCTGGGAGTATGATTCTATGACTTCCTGAAGGATCTTCTGGTCCCTGGACTGCTGTTCGGCCTTAACATCAAGTTCGGCGGCATGGCGGGTATAAGATGCCACCAGCACTCCCACAAGTGCGACTCCCGCAAGGAATATGACCGAGATAACCAGCACCCAGATCGTGAAAGCGTTTGTGTAAGAGCTGACGCCTATCATGGAAGCGTCGGTTCCGATATACCCTTTGCATTCACCCAGGTTATTGTAAATAGGCTCATAAGCTGTCAGGAGCCATCCGTACTCATCATCGGTCTCGATGACATCAATACGCTGTCCTGCCAGAAGCGCGGGTATATATTTATCAAAAGATCTGTCAAAAGGATAAACATATCCGATCTCAAGTTCACTGGGTTCAGTTTCCAGATATTTACTGAGTTCATAATCTGATGTCGTAAGATCGAAAACGAAATGGAAACCGTCCTTATGCACCTGGACCAGATACAGGTACTGCACGTAGGGTGTGTTGTCTGTGATCTGCTGGAGTTCTTCTTTTGTCTCGTAGTAATCCTCATCGGCACCGTTCTCAAGCCAGACATCTATCTTGTCCGGATCTACTTTCAATGCGGCAAGTCTGGCCGTCTTTTTGAGAGTATCCTCCCTGTAGGACATGGCGTATTTTTTGAACATGGTGACGCTCGCCACCAGACCTCCGCCTACGGCAATGACGGCAAGCAGGATAAATACCAGCAGCATGCTGATATATCTTTTACTCCGAGAGCTCTTAGATATGGAGAGCTTTAATTTTCCTTTGGTATCTGTCACGTGCCGGCACCTTTTCGAGCATCTTGCTTATATGAACACAGAATAATCAATTCTATACCACATATTTTATCCTGTTGTTATAAAGAAGTGGTTGATTCGTTGTAAATAATAAGAAAATTGTGTCAGGGCAAAAAAACAGGAGCTGCCTGTTATCAGACAGAACGTGAACTCGAAGGTCTGCCATTCGGTTGTCAGATCGATCGAGGTATCAGGGAAATACCTTATCCATCCGGCATTCGGGGCCGAGACGCACACGATACACTTTCGCGGTTCGTCCGCCCTTATGTCGAAGGTTATTCTGTACGAGTGGCCTTTGAGCATCGGCAGGTCGGGGTGGACAAGCTGGACAGAGTATTCCTCCGTGCCGCAGTTGGTGGATGTAATGATCATCTCGCCGTCCTTTATCTCTGCGGCTCCTACGCCTTCATTGAAGAGAAGGAACTTCCAGTCGATGTCGTCAGTCAGGTCTTCAGCTGTCGAGAAGTCTCCGTTGCGGATGAAGTTGCCGTCAGGAAGTGCGTCGCGGAAAGCCTTTTCGGGCTTTGTTACGTTTGTGTCGTATTCGGATTTCTGATAAACGCGGACGTAATCAACGAGGAATTCAGCCTTGGAGAAATCAGTTGACGCATCAGGATTTCCGGGCCAGTTGCCGCCTACGGCAAGGTTCATCTGAACATAG
>CACYRM010000051.1 GCA_902776845.1 Oscillospiraceae bacterium | reverse complement strand
GGCGCAAGACTCGACCTTATCGAGAAGAACGCTTTCAGATTCTGCTTCGTCAACGACTTCCCGATGTATGAATGGGATACAGAGACAAAGAAGTATATCTTCACTCACAATCCTTTCTCCATGCCTCAGGGCGGCCTTGAAGCGCTCAATACGAAGAAACCTGATGAGATCCTTGCTTACCAGTACGACATCGTATGCAACGGTATAGAGCTCTCATCCGGCGCAGTCAGAAACCATGACTTGAATATCATGAAGAAGGCATTCGAGATCGCCGGATATTCTGAAGAAGAGCTCAGGACAAAGTTCGGCGCTCTCTACAGCGCATTCCAGTTCGGTGCTCCGCCGCATGCAGGCATGGCTCCCGGCGTTGACCGTATGATCATGATCTTAAGAGGCGAGGAGAATATCCGTGAAGTCATCGCATTCCCGATGAACGGAAATGCCCAGGATCTTCTCTGCGGCGCCCCGGGCGAGGTAACAGAGCAGCAGCTCCGAGAGACACACATCAAGATCAGACAGTAATGAAAGTCTATTTCTTAACATTAGGATGCAGAGTCAATCAATACGAGACAGACGCCGCAAGGCGCCTGTTTCTTGATAATGGGCATGAAAATGCCGACACTCCGGAAGAAGCCGATGTGTGCATCGTCAACACCTGTTCCGTAACGGGCGAGGCTGACCGCAAATCCAATCAGATGTTAAGGAGAATGGCCAAGAACAATCCATCAGCGGTTATCGTCGCGATGGGCTGTTCATCCGAGATATCCGACGGGGAAGTTCCCGCGGATATAGTTATCGGAACGCGCGAAAAGAACACGGTCGTAACCCGCGTTGAAGAGTTCGTTTCCGCACGCGAGAATGAGGCGCTCAGCCACAAGACAAGTCATGTAAGACCTGAAGTCAGCAAGACTGATAAATATCACGATTTCGGCACGGTATTGTCGCCGGAGGGAACAAGAGCGTTCATCAAGGTAGAAGACGGATGCAACAATTTCTGCACATACTGCATCATTCCATATGCAAGAGGAAGGGTCGTATCAAGACCGGAAGATGCTTGCGTCAAAGAGGCTGAGTTCCTTGCACAGAATGGTTTTAAAGAGATCATCGTATCCGGCATTCACCTTTGTTCCTACGGCAAGGATCAAGGAAAAGATATCACTGCGCTTCTTGAACTTCTTAAGAAGATCGATGCCGTTCCCGGCCTTGAAAGAATGAGACTCGGATCACTCGAGCCCAAGTCCATGACTCCTGAATTCATTGCCGGACTTAAGGAGTTAAAGCATCTCTGTCCTCATTTCCATCTCTCGCTTCAGAGCGGTTCTGACACCGTCTTAAAGCGCATGAACAGAAAATACGATACTGCTGAATACGAAGACCGCGTAAACGCGTTAAGGGCCGGATTCCCCGGAATGTCTCTTACTACCGACATCATTACGGGTTTTCCGGGTGAGACGGAAGAGGAGTTTGAAGAGACTGTTGCTTACGCAGGGAAGCTGAAGTTTGCAAAGATCCATGTTTTCCCTTATTCAGAGCGGGAAGGAACCAGGGCGGCAGCCATGCCTCAGATCAACATGAGCATCCGCAAGGAGCGCGCCAGGAGGCTTATAGAGGTATCAGACAGGCTTTCTGCCGGTTTCGCCTCTGCTATGACCGGAAAGGAAGCGGAGATACTGATCGAGAAGATCACGGAAAAGGACGGCAGGCTTACTGCAGAAGGCTATACCGCAAACTATATCAGGGCATTTGCGGATGTCACGGACAGCGGATTTTCGAGAGGTGATATTGTCAAAGGCGTTATTACCGGAACGGAGAATGACAGCTGTCTTATGAAGGTCAGCCTGTAGTTTTTGGTATTAAACGCATTAAGCCGCAGACCTGAAAGCGTAAAAATTTATCAAATCTTAATAACATTTTACCTGTCATTTAATTTTTACTGTGTTAGAATGAAAACATCGGAGATTACTTCGTTTGGAGGTTCGTTGTGGAAAGCAACACGGCAAAATTTGATCTGTCCGGTGACAGAACCGCTGATGTGCACGCTTTAATGTCATATGTGCTGAGCGCGCTCAAGGAGAAGGGCTACAACCCTATCAATCAGCTGGTCGGATATTTTATTTCGGGAGATCCGACCTATATCACCAACTATAAAGGAGCCAGAGGTCTCATCAAGAGAATTGACAGAGACGAGCTTCTTGAGGTCATCATCAACGATTATTGCTCCAGGCTGTAAAAGGGTTTAAGATACCGTTAATAAGCATAGGAGGCGGCTTATGCCGCCTTGTTTTTTGAAAGGGGAAAACGACATGGGCAAAGCACCCGGAAGAGTAATGGGGATCGACTTTGGCACAAGGCATATCGGCATTGCCGTTTCTGATGAATTAAGGGTTATCGCCAGGGGGATCGAGACCGTCAACTGGAACGGGGAAGACCCCGAGTGGGCACTTAACCGTATCTGCGAGATCATAAAGGAGACGGGCGTTAATGCCATTGTTATAGGAAGGCCCGCCAGGACTGACGGTACGAGATCCGAGACCCAGGATAAGGCGGAGGCCTTCGGGGCGAGCCTTGCCGAAAGATGCGGGATAGAGCCGGTATTCAGGGATGAGCGTTATACGACGGTGCTTGCCTCGAGATATCTTCATGAGAGCAATATGAAGGCAAAAAAGCAGAAGAAGATCATTGACCAGGTGGCAGCGGAGATAATCCTTCAGGACTACCTTAATATGCTTGGATAGTTCCCTGTTATTTTATGCGCGCATATTTGTTATAATTAAATATTATGGTTTTGGGGATCCGTAAAAGGCGGATACCGATACCGCGATTTAAGAGGAGATAATTAAAATGGCTGATGAGAATATCAACAATGAGAACGGACCTACAGATGAGCTTATAGAAGCTATTGCCCAGTTAGAGGATGAGAATGACAGAATGATCGAGATCACCGACGAAGAGACCGGTGAGAAGAGAAAAGCTTATGTCGATCAGACATTCCAGTTCAACGGCAAGACATATGTTGTCCTTATAATCGATTCCGAAGAGGAAGGCGATGAAGAGGACAGCTATTACTATATCATGCGTTTCGTGGACAAGGGCGGTGAAGTCCTGCTTGAGAATCTTGTAGGCAAGGAAGCCGATGTGATCTACGATTATTACGACAAGCTCTGTGAAGAGCTTTACGGCGACGATGAAGAATCAGAAGACGAGTAACAAACCGACCGGACTCAAAAAGAAGATCGCCATCGAGAAGGACCGTAAGGCCAAGCTTGCCGGCGAACATCTGAAGGACGGTAAAAACGAGGAGCTTATCGTGCTGAGGGATCCTTACAGCAAGAAGGATTACTATATGTCGCGTATAGATTCGTTTACTCTCCTGAAGACCGAATATGTTGTCATGTATAACTATGTGCCTGATGACGGAAGTCACAGCAAGCCTGAACTGGTCATCATGCGCACGGCGATCGGTGAGAACGGCGACAGAGTCTACTATTCGATCAAAGACGGTGAAGAGCTTGAGAAAGCCTTCGTCTATTTCATGAGAAGATATTACGGAGCACAGGCTCCGGAGACCAGAGCCAAGAACGGAGTATCCTCCGGAGAGCAGAAATAAAGATGAGTTTTTGGCAGAAAGCCCTGTTTAGATCATCAGCGGTTTTGAAAGCAGCTTTGGGGCTGGTGGTCTTTCTTGCCGTTGAATACGCAGCGCTCTTTATTTTCGAATATCTGCGGATAGACCGCGAGATCTACAAAGGCACATGCAATTCCATTACCTGCGTGCTCATGTTTTTGGCGGTGTTCATCATTCATAAAGTATGTTCACGGAAAAATGATCCGCTTATCAGGATCGGAAAACTCGCTCCGGGCCAGGTTCTGGCACTTGTTATAACCGGCCTGGGAATGCTTGGGGTCGTTGTGACATATCTTGCAGTTGCAAATGCAATCGCAGAACGTTTTCAGCCGTTGGATCAGGCTATCTCGGATTACCGGGACAGTGTCAACAGATTTTCGAATACGCCGCAGACCGTAATCCCTGTATGGGATACTTTGCTTTATGTTTTTACTCTTTGTTTTCTTGTGCCGCTGACTGAGGAGATGACATTCAGGGGCGTGGTCTTCGGACAGCTTAGAAGGGCATTCGGACCAACCGCATCCGTGATCTTAAGCGCAATCGGGTTCGGTATTCTTCACGGTCTTACCGTGCACATCGGTTATGCGCTTGCCTGCGGTTTGATTCTCGCTACATGCTATTATCTGACGGACAGTCTTATAGCGCCTTTGATCCTTCATACGATATTTAACATTTTAGGCTCCGGACTGCCGACTCTGCTTTCTGTGGAATACTTTGGCATACCGTCAACATTCACATCGACGCTGATGCTCTGGATCAATACAGTTGTTACTTTGTTTATGCCGGTATCGGTCCTGGCGATTGCTTATCTTGTCAGTGTTAAGCGGAAAAAGGACAAAGAAGCAGCTGCGCTTAAAGAAACGGCAGTTGCTGCAGATTCGGTTCAGCGTGAAGACATTCAGGATAATGATCCGGCAACAACCGGTGACAGCGGGGCGGCATCATGAAAAAGCACGCGCGCCTGACATTCGGAATAACCAGGAAGACACGTTTTGCGGCGACAATGGTAGTCATTGCCGTAGTACTTGTCATGGCACTGGTCGTTCTGGGATATGTGGGCATTTTCGGATTAAGATCCGAGCTTTGCGAGATAGGCGCCACAACTGACCGCGCAGGTGATACGTTCGGAGGGACCGGAATAAACTGTGACCTTATCCCGAATATCAATCTTATAAGAGATCCTTCGTTCGAGAGTTCGACCGAATACACCAGTATGCTCGTAGCCGGAGCATCTGAGGGAAGCATTTTTATGACTCCTGATGCGGTGGCGGCCGCAGGCTATGATACGACTGACTGTACAGGCGATACCGCCAGGATCTTATCGATCGACAGTGACGGAGTTATGAGCGAGAAATTCACCGGAACGGTTACGGGCTTCAAGTCCGCTAGACTCGGTGTTGTATCTCTGATAAAGGATGCCAAGGATCTTTGGGATGAGGACCGTATCAGAGAGGTGACGTTCTATGGAAACACTGCGGTCGCTCTGACTGATAACGGCAGGATGATCTACGATGTCACGAACAGCCAGCTGACCGGTGTTGTTGATGCCGATGAAAGATTTGCCCTGATCGATTCCAACGATACGGGTATTGTGGCTGTTACGGTAAACGGGGATGTATATTTTTCGCAGGACGGAAAGAATCTTGTGCTGATATACTCGCCCGGAGATCAGGACGCGGTCAGTACGCTCAGCGGGATAGGAAGCAACAGTTCCACTTTCGCGGTCTGCTACAGTGACGGATCGGTCATTACTATCACAAACGGAAGGATGGCTTCCTCAAAAATGCCGGGTTCGAATATCACTGCTTTTGTTTCAGACGGTGAAAGATTCCTGGCGTGTGACATTGACGGTAACCTTTATTCCTCCTCCAACGGAATGATCTATGAGGTTATAGGCAGTTCCGACAGTCTGAAAGATGTTAAAGACTTTCTTACATGCGCTGCCGAAGGCGTTTTCTGCTTTGTTGCCGGCAATAAGGAAGCTGTTCTGGTTAAAGATGACGTAAATGGTTTTACTGTTTCTGCGAATGATATCTCGGAAACAGCCGGTGCGGATATCAGTTCGGTTTATCTTACCGATTCAGGATTGATAATTGCGGGAACTTCAGATAAAAAAGCCGTGGCTATCAATATCCTCACATTAAAGACCGCATCTCTTACATCCGAAAATGTCGTTATCGAGAGAATAATCGGAGTGAACGGAGACAAGGTCTATTATGATTCAGGCAAGGATATCTATAAATCCCAGATCCTTTCCGAACTCACGGTCGAAGGGAATATGGAAGGTGTATCCATCATTGCCGATGACATACTGATCGCGGGTCACATAAAGAGGACGGCAGGCGGATCGGTAAGCGTGGCGGATACAGATGAAGAGGCGTGGGATATTCCTGAGGATTCAGCCTGGAACGCATACGGGAGAGGCACATACGTTACATCAACAGACAGGGCCTGCAGTGGCAGATACGGCGCGAGACTGATAGGCAACGGAAGCGGTGTTCATGCTCTGACACAGGAGCTTCCGGGTTCCGCAAAAGATAACTTCACGGCAGGAACATTCTACCGTCTGAGCTTTTATGCGATGTCTGACAGTGATCCAGGAAAAGTATTCTGCTGGATAGAAGGTGACGGCTTCGGAAGATATGGTTTTGAACTTACCCAGATGGGCAGGAATTACAAGTATTTCAGCTATGTTTTCGCTGTTACCGATTATATGATCGATGCTGAGAATATCAGTATCAATATAGCTCTTGACGGACCGGGAAGCATTTTTGTCGATGAGTTCTATCTTGGACCGGACAGCTATTCCTCGGCAGGTATACCGCAGTATTATGCGGATACTCTGGCAGCGGGAAAGCCTTCCGCCATAAGACTGAACAATCTTAATATCGGAAGTACGGGCTTTGCTGAGACTTCGATGTATCTTATGAGTTCAGATTCGGTTTCAGGGAGCCTTGCAGGTACTTCGAGCAAAGCCGATTACAACAGCGATGTCACAGGTGCATTCTCAGCTTATAACGGAAAGGCGGTCACGAATTCGCTTGAGGACAGTCTGAAGCTGGTCAAGCAATGCAATTCTTCACCCTGGTTTGTTATAGGTCCCTATGCTGATCAGGATGATATCGATAAGCTCCTTGAATACCTGTGCGGATCGCTTACTTCAGAATACGGCGGACGAAGGATCGATAATGGTACCGCGCTCCCGTGGAGCAGGCAGTTCACGAGGCTTTATATCGAGATAAATGACAGCGGCAAGGCGTTCAAGAGCGATGTTCAGAAAGCGTCTTACGTGAATTACGTTATATCCATGTTCTCGCAGTCGGAATATTTCAGCGATATCAAGGACAAGACCATTTTCCTTGACGGAATGATATACGACGGCGGCACAATGCTGTCTGACGCGGACAACCATACGATGAGTGTTAAGCTCCTCGCAAATGACAGTTCGGCTACATATATTGACAACATCAATACCAGCTATGTGCTCGCGCGCTATGATTCGCCCCATACAGTTTCGGGAAACAACAGCGGCGAATATATTTACACGCTTGATACGAGCGGAAGCAACTGCGGCAGGATCGTTTCCGCGGTAATGACCGGTGAAGCGGATTATGCCGAGATGTTCCTTTTCGACGCATCAGTGAATTTTGTGCCTTCCGGATACACAGGAAAAGACATGTTTGTTGAAAAAGACGGCTTTATCAATATGATGACTGTCTCGGGCCTGATAACTGACTTTGCAGGGTTTGACGAGCTTTACCTGAATATGAAAGAGCCTCTGGACCAGTCTTCTTCACAGAGCGTGGATCAACTGGCTTCTAATCTTACCGCAGCCTGCTTCAATAAGGGTACAAAGACCTTTATTGTTATTGCCAATTCTTCAAGTTACCAGCAGAGCTTCCTTATCAACGATAACCGACTGGGGCACGCTGACAGCGTTATCAGACGGTACGATGACAAGGGAAGACTTATAAACGAGAGACCTATGAGATCCGAGCATCTGCGTCACATATTGCAGCCCGGTGAATTCATTATCGTCGAGATAACCGCGAAAGGATAAGCGGATATAGTCAGTCAGCCGTGATGAGCTTTAACAGTTCGGCGGAAGCCTTTCTGCAGTTCTTTTTCCAGTTTTTGCAGATCCTGACTGCCGTTGCTTCATCGTCAACCGTGACTGTGGCGGAAAAAGGCCTTCCATCGCCTGCATAGCTGAGTGTGACGCGGAATTTCATGTCCTCAGTCAGCTCCATGGATGCATTTATTCCGGAATTCCTGGCCATTTCATTCCGGATCTCTTCAGCAGCCTCGTCAAGGTGAGCAAGAAGCGGTCCGTTAAGTGAAGATACAAGGTCTTTCAAGACAGCTTTGCCGCCTTCTGTCAGTGTCAGATTCTCGGTCGAGCCCACGGCTTCGCCGGTATACGCCCCGGACCTGTT
Organism: Oscillospiraceae bacterium; assembly: GCA_902776845.1. Lineage (GTDB taxonomy): Bacteria > Bacillota > Clostridia > Saccharofermentanales > Saccharofermentanaceae > Saccharofermentans. The sequence goes on along the minus strand of CACYRM010000051.1, from coordinate 5,682 downwards.
CTTGTTCATAAGATTGCCCGAAATAAGCTCCTCGTATGACCTGCTGAATGTGAAGAAATCGGTATATAACGATTCCATGCACTTTTCCATCAGCAAATGGTAGCTTACGCCGGGAGCACGGTCTACGAGGTATAGTATCTGTATTTTCGATTCTGCAATAGATATATCTGACATTGGCAAATCCTTGATAAATGTAATGAAATCCTGATTGAATTATACTCGAAAATCGTATTTTACGGGTGTATACTCTGATTGTTTTTTGAATATTACCTGTAAGGAGAGTTTAAGATGATTACATTTGATTACCAGAACGCCCTCGACTTTATCGGCGGCGAAGAGGCAGTCGCTAGAATGGAACCCCAGATCAAGGCCGCTTCTGATATGCTTCACAAGAAGAACGGTCCCGGAAATGATTTCCTCGGATGGCTCGACCTTCCCTCAAATTATGATAAAGACGAATTTAAGCGTATAACAAAGGCTGCCCAGAAGATCAGAAGAGATTCTGAGGTCCTTATCGTTATCGGTATCGGCGGTTCCTATCTTGGTGCCCGCGCGGTTATCGAGCTTCTCGGACATTCCTTTGCGAATGCAGCTTCCAAGAAAGTAAGAAAGAGCCCCCTGATCCTTTTCTGCGGTAACTCCATCAGCGCAACATATCTTGCGGACATGATGGATATCATTGAAGGCAAGGATATCTCTCTTAACATTATTTCCAAATCAGGCACAACAACAGAGCCTGCGATCGCGTTCAGGATCCTCCGCGCTTATATGGAGAACAAGTATGGCAAGGAAGAGGCCAAGAACAGGATCTATGCCACAACAGACAAGGCAAGAGGAGCTTTGAAGGGCCTCGCTGACGAGGAAGGTTACGAGAGCTTCGTAGTACCTGATGATGTAGGCGGAAGATTCTCCGTTCTTACAGCTGTAGGACTTCTTCCTATCGCAGTTGCAGGCATCGATATCAAGGAACTCATGAAGGGCGCTAAGGATGCATCCAAGGAATATAAGAAGCTTCCTCTTTCAGAGAATCCCTGCTATCAGTATGCCGCAGTCCGTAACTGCCTGCTCCGTTCAGGTTATTCAACGGAGGTCATGGTCAACTACGAGCCTTCTTTCCACTACATGACAGAGTGGTGGAAGCAGCTCTACGGCGAGTCTGAGGGTAAGGACAGAAGAGGTATCTTCCCGGCAGGCGTTGACAACACTACTGATCTTCACTCCATGGGCCAGTTCATCCAGGACGGCGCGCGCATCATGTATGAGACAGTTGTTCAGATCGACCAGCCCAGGAGATCTTTTGAGATCCCCAACGACAAGGATAATCTTGACGGTCTGAACTTCCTTTCCGGCATGGATATGAACGAAGTTAACGCAAAGGCTATGCAGGGTACGATCCTCGCACATGTTGACGGCAAGGTACCGAACCTCCTGATCCATATGCCTGACCAGACAGCTTATTCTCTGGGTGAGCTTATCTATTTCTTCGAGAAGGCCTGCGGTATCTCCGGTTACCTCCTCGCAGTAAATCCTTTCAACCAGCCCGGCGTTGAGGCTTACAAGAAGAACATGTTTGCTCTTCTCGGCAAGCCCGGCTATGAGGATCAGAAAGCAGCTCTCGAGGCCAGATTGAATAAATGATTTAAAGCAGTTGCTTTGAACTTTGAACGATGCAGGGACTCTCGTGGTGGGGTCCCTGTATTATGTTTTCAGAATGTCTGTAAAGCAGTTATGGTTTAACAGTCCTGTAAACAGGTGACTTAAGCCTTTCCGTCATTACCTCTTTAGACAGCGGCTTATCAAAGATATATCCCTGGATAACATCGACACCGAGTTTGTACAGGTTAACGATCTGATCATCGCTTTCGACACCTTCCGCGACGATATCCACATCGATCTCTTTGGCGAGTTTGATTATATGTGTAAGGATCGTGGTGTCTCTCTTTTTTGCGTGATCGACGAAGCCTTTGTCAATTTTGAGCGTGTCAAAACCGACCTCGCGCAGGAGAGTGAGCGATGAACCGGCGCTTCCGAAATCATCAATTGAGACCTTGTATTTCAGCTTGTGCAGTTCATCGACAAAATCCCTCAGTACATCTATTGAGAATTCGTCGTTAGTCTCGGTAATCTCTATCTCGATCAGATCTTTGGGGATTCCGGATTCTCTGACGACGGCATCAATGTGGTTTGCAAGTTCGGGATCGGCCAGATTGCGTCTTGAGAAGTTGATCGATACAACGGGTACCTCATATCCTTTTCCGAGCCATTCGGCGATGTCTTTGCAGACATACCTGAGCATATATATATCCAGTTTGCGGATCGTATCGTTGGATTCCATTAACGGTATGTAAGTGCCCGGATAGACCGTTGTGCCGTCATGGATCCAACGGGACAGCGCTTCAAGTCCACAGAGCCTTCCTGTTGTGGTATTGACCTTCGGCTGGAAATAAGGCTTGAACTCGTCGTGCTTAAGACCGTTATTAATGTCGTTTTCGAGTTTTTTCTGCCGGACGGCGCTGTCGAGCAGTTCCCGGGTAAGCCAAACGACGTCGTCCGTATCTTTGGACTTCGCGGCAACTAATGTCTGGGCGGCAAATACAAGGATATCCTCACCGTCAAGATCGGTTCTGTCTATCTGATAGACGCCGATACGCGCGGTCAGCATGACCTTGTTCTCGGTGCCGGTATCCTCGTCAATGAAAGGAACCTCCACGCCCTTTAACACATTGATAAGGCTGTCCAGATTGCGGTTCTTGACGATCGCGACGAACTGGTTGCCGAACTGCCTGCCCAGTATCTCGTCTTTCTCGATCTTGCCAAGCATAATGTTGCCGAAGTTTGCGAGGATCCTGTTGCCGTTGCTGATACCGTAGATACGGTTGATGTCTGAGAATTTTCTAAGATCGAAGAATACGGCAGAATACTTCATGAGCTCCTGGTTGCCTTTCATGGAATTGAGCCATTCGATGCAGGCGAGTTCATTGGCAAGACCGGTCCTGGCTTCTGTCCTGGTGGCTCTGACGATCTCTTTTTCCTTGTTGATAACGTTCTCGAAAAACATCATAAGTACAGACAGTCCCATACATATATTCATAAGTGAAGTGCCGAACAGGAACATCTGAACGATCTCGCCGAGCATGGGAAGAACAAGATACGAGATAAGTATCAGGCGCTGGCTCAAAGTAGTCTTCTCCCTGTGCTGTATGATCACTGAAACCACAACGATGTTTCCGATAGTGGGGATAATGGCAGCCAGCCAGAACAGGGGACCCCGCTGATATACGTTATTGCTGTCGAAATAATAGTAGATACCGGTAAACTGCGATACGGTGATCAGGATAAGACCTGTGGCAACAATAGAGCAGATTGCTATAAACCGTTTCCTGCAGGGCATATCAGGCTTAAAATCGAATCTGCCGAAGAGCCTTAAGAATACGAGCATAGCGTATATGAGCTGCAGGACCACTATCAGGTAATAGACACCTGCGTTGACAAAATACATGACGGCTACGTCAAATGGCTTTGTGCTGCCTTTATAGACATAGAACAGGTATTCGCACAGCAGCATGGCGCCGCAGGCCAGATTCAGCGACAATACAACTGATTTACGGACACGGAGCGGATCCTTAGTCACGGCATAAAACGGCGTGACTATAAAGCAGAGTACCGCTTCGAAAATCAGGAAGTAAAGCTGTGCATTAAAGGTGTCTATCATAAATTATCATCAACCGTTCAAATTATATGCCATAAACTATCTGTATCTTCTTCCAGGATGTTCTTCGTAATATTTCTCTTTATCCTTATACATTTCCTCATCGGCTATTCTCATCGCATCACGGATATCCGTGTCTGTATCATTGAAGTAATCTCCGAAGGAGAAGCATACATTGTCCGGATCACTTGCACGGGCTCTCAGTTCGGCGATCTTCCTGTCGAACGATTCCCTGTCTCCGGACACGATGACCATGAACTCATCGCCGCCGGCACGGTAGACATCATCCTCAACGAAGATCTCCTGAAGTACCAGTCCGGCCTTCTTAAGAAGGATATCGCCTGCGGAGTGGCCGTTCTCGTCGTTAACGCGCTTAAGTCCGTTAAGATCCGCAAATATGACCGCGTAAGGCTTTTCAATAGACTGTTCTCCTTCGACGATTCCGGTAACGTGATTATTCATTGAATTACGGTTCTTGATACCCGTAAGAAGATCGATATAACTGATCCGCTCCAAACGCTTGACCATTATATAGCTTGCGATCTCGGACGAGATAAAGAATGTCGTAAGCTCCAGTGTCTCCTTGATCCTCTGGATATTATCGGTGTTGATATTCGTTGTCCAGATGAATCCCAGAAGCTCTTTGTTGTGCCTTAACGGGAATACAATGATGCTTTTAACATTCGAATCGGCAAGGGTCTTATACCATGGATAGTTAACTTCCTTAACATATTCCAGATCTTTCTCATTCTTAATGATAATGCTGTCGCGCTCTCCGATGGTTTCAGCCCAGGACACCGCCACATCGTACATGTTTTCGTGCTGGGACAAGGTCCTGATCGTGCTGCCCTCGGCTTTGCTCGCGGCAAGGACCGATGACTTGGCTTCCTCCTGATTGACCAGCATGACAGTGCAGACCTCTGCTCCGCATAATATGCGGATATCCTTTATAACATCATTCATTGCTTTCTTGAAATCAGTCGCGCCGCGCAGCTTGATGCAAGTCTTCAAAACATCGTTTGAGGCCGACATTGAACTCGTAACAGCCCTGTCGATATCGTCAACTGCAACAGGATCATAAGAATATACGCAATAACATGTGTTCCCGTCCTCATAGTCAACCGGCGTGAAAAACATATTAAACCAGAGTTCGACGACATTCAGGTGAATGTAATTGTGGATCGGCTTTTTCTGGATCGCGGAGATGTAACACTTATCCTCAAAATCAGGTGTCTTGGGAAGATATCTGTCATACATGCTGCCAGGCTCAAATCTGATCTCCGGCATACCGGATTCCATGGAATAGGGCGGATGTTCGACCATTTCGACAAATTTCTTATTGCCGGCCACGATCCGGATGTCACCGTATCCGCCATTTTCTTTTCTCTCAATCGAGACAAGGCAAGAAATGGCATAAAAACCGTCAATAAAAATCTGAAAATTCATAAGAGTCTCCTGCCTCTTTAACTAAATCTTCAATATTGTTTCAAAATACACCACGCTCTAAAAACTTACATATGGATATTATCACAATTCTTTGACTAAAACGTTTTTTTCACAGATGTTTAACAGTTTATTTTATTCGTTAATAACAGGGCTTATGCGAGCAAGTTGCTCGAATGTTTGCTATATTCCGCTTCGCTCCATGAAACACTTATCTCGCACCCCTTACTTCGCGTAAGTTCGCAATTGTTCAGTCCTGGAGCAAGCTCCGGACTGACATTGCTCGCTTCCGCAAGCAAGTTGCTCGATTGCGTGTTATATGTTCTTTCGCTTCGCTCAAGATATAGCAAACTTCTCGCAACCCTTGCGAGCAAGTTGCTCGAATGTTTGCTATAATATCACGCGAATTTATTATTAATGAGGTATACTCTATGATTTCAACTCTCGAAAACGGCGCCTGGTTATTAAACGGCGTTGAACTCATCGAAGATTCCGGTAACGCTGCAGAAGCAGTTGCGGCCAAGTCAGGC
>CACYRM010000050.1 GCA_902776845.1 Oscillospiraceae bacterium | reverse complement strand
AACTTTATCTCGTAAAGCTTTTTCTTGATGCCGTCAAACTTCTTGATCTGGTCAGCATAATAACGCGTTCTTCTCATTACGCTGATATAGCTGAACTCAGGTGAAGACCTTCTCTCTTCAAGATAGCATGCATAGATGTTCTTGTAGCGGCGTGCATTACCGGTATATCTGAACAAATCGGCATAGATTATGTCTTTAAGTTCATCAGTCATTAATGCACAAACCTCCATCTTTACTATCTTAAAAAATTTTATTACTTTTCGGACAATAACTCAATAAGATTTTGCGTCCAAAGCCCCTGTTCCATTAGTTTGTAATATTCTTTCCGCAACCTATCCTTCAAGTATGCTTTACATGCCGAGAAAAGAAATGTAATATTTTTGCTATATATTTAACATTTTTTCGGGCTTTGAGGTGTTTCATATGAATATCGAGAAAGAACTTGCTAAAAGACTTATGGACGATGACGAATCCGGCAACCGTCAGGTCGCGTATAATCAAGAGATCAGCTTCTATGAGCTTGTAGCAAGCGGAAATATGTGCAAGCTAGAAGAAGCCCTCAAGACCATCGGATCTACACAGGTCCTTGGCGTATTAAGCCCCGACAGGGTCCGTAACGTCAAATACCATACTGTAATCCTTACCGCTCTCGTAAGCCGCTTCTGCATCGAAGCCGGACTCGAGATATCCGTCGCCTACAATCTGAGTGATATCTTCATCTCCCAGATCGATGCCGCGAGCACCATAGACGAGGTATATACCGTCCAGAATGAGATGCTCCGCACGTATTGCCACAAGATGAGCGATCTTTCAAAGAACCGCGTCGTCTCACGACATATCGTAGTAGCCATAGATTACATAAGATCTCATATCCAGGAGAATCTCACTGTGGAATCCATAGCAGACTCCTTATCTCTTAATTCAAGCTATCTTTCAAAGCTCTTTAAACAGGAGATGGGCATAACATTAAGCAGATATATAAGAGACCAAAAGATAAACGTCGCCTGCAATATGCTAAGGCACCTTGACGAATCCTCTCTTACTATCGCCAATTACCTCGGGTTCTCTTCCCAGTCTCACTTCATTCAGGTCTTCAAGAAGACCACCGGTTTTACACCGGAGGAATACCGCCGCAAGAATTACCACCAGAGCTGGATGAACGGCGAAGGCGACCAGTAATCACTCCGCGCTCTTAAGCGACTCTGCCATGTCGATCTTTTCGATCTTCGCCTGCATGACAAGATTGACCACCGTCGAAAAGATGAGTACCAATGCAAGCGTATAGACAAAACTCATCGGTATGATCCTTATATCGTATGTTGTCATGTCCATTTCGATCTTGAGCATAACGAATCTGTGAAGCATGAAGCCGAACGGGATTCCGAAAAGATAGCCCATGATAACAAGGAGGATATTTTCGCGCGTGACATATGCGCCTGTCTCCCTTTTATTGAATCCCATAACCTTGAGCGTCGCGATCTCCCTGATACGCTCCGTGATATTGATATTGTTGAGGTTGAACAGAACTATGAACGCAAGAAGCGCTGCGCATATGGCAACCAGTATGATGATGTAGTTCATGCGCTCCATGGTCTTGGCAAAGCTTTCCCTCAAGTCCGATGTGGCCGTCCATGTCTTTATCTCATAGTTATCTGAAAGATATGAAGCCATCTTATAGGCTTCCTCCGGGAGCTTGTTTTCCGTCTTGATCAGGAGCGTCTCGGGAGTATATGGCTTGCCGAAAGCCTGGCGGTATGTATTGGGCGTCATATAGGCATAATGGAATGTGTAGTTCATAAATATCTCACTTACAACGAGCGTTACTTCGTGCTCATCATCACCGTACAGGAATGTTATGGTGTCCCCTGCCTTTATATTGTTCTTTACGGCAAGTTTCCTGGAAATGGCGACCGTACCGTCTGCGGGCCAGGGCAAATCAGCACCGGTCTTTTCATCCGTAAGGCCGAAGATCTTCAGAATATCGGGATCGTCGGAAATAAACATATCGATATCTCTTACATAATTCGAACCGTCGATCTCAAACTGTCTGTACTTGTCATCGAAAGTCACCGCAAGATCGTATTTAAGGATGTTATCGTACTGAACGTTAACAAGATTGCAGACAGAATCGTGAAGACCGAACGCGGTAAGAAGGAGCGCCGTGCAGCCGGCAATACCTATTATCATCATCCACATTCTTTTCTTGAAACGGAAAACATTTCTGGCGGAGACCTTATGAAGGAACTTCATCCTCTTCCAGATAAATCCGATGTATTCAAGCAGGATGCGCTTGCCCGGGAGAGGCGCCTTCGGTCTGATAAGCTCTGCCGGCATGCCCTTCAGCGCGGAAAGCGCCGTTACGACGGTAACGCCTACCGTGCAAAGGAGAGATGCGGTCAGAGTAAGGATAAACAGCGGTACGCTTGAGGTAAACGTAAGATCCGAGAATCCGTACATCATCCTGTAGCATTCCCATATTACCCACGGGAACAGTTTTGTCCCTCCGGCAAATCCGACGACGCAGCCCAGAACCGAAGCCAGTCCGGAATAGATAACAAATTTCATTACGATGGCAAAATCAGTGTAGCCGAGCGCTCTCATAGTGCCGATGATACCTCGTTCATCCCCTACCATCCTGCTCATCGTGGTGGAGCATACAAGAGCGGCGATCGCGAAAAAGAATATCGGGAATACCGTCGTGACTCCGTCTACTATCTGGGCATCATTATAAAAACATACATAGCCCGTGTTCATGTCTCTCCCGAGCACATATGTCTCGGGATCATCAACGCTCTTGAGAAGCGAGTAGCCGTAAACGATACTGGAATAATAGACACTGTCAGCCGTATCTGAATACTCCGAATATCCCTGCCAGAGTTTTCTGACTCCGTCATTATATTCTTTCCATCCGTCATCGATCTGCTCCTGGGCATCCTTTATCTGTTCAACACCGTCATTATATTGGGCAAGTCCGTCCGCATATTGTGAATACGCGCTGTCGTACTGGGCTTTGGAGCTCTCGTATGAACTGCTGCCGAGATCATACTGGATCTTATCGGACATATAAACCTGGTATTTCCCGTTATATGAAGCGATCTTCTCTTCGTAGATCTTTTGCTTCGCGTCGATCTTTTTCTGTATATCACCGAAGCCTTCAGCCTCTTCCTCGAGTTCGCTTATCTCAGCCTCGGAATCGGCGATCATCTGTCTGTAGTTTTCAATACTTTCCTTCTGGCTTGCAATCCGGGCTTCGATAAGCTGTCTCTCCCAGTCAGATTCCGCTTCCCCGAGCCTTGCCTCGTTGTCCTCCACAGCCGCTTCCAGCATGGATATAGAGGATTCATAAGTCGATATCAGAAACTCAAGAGTCGATATTCTTGACTCATTCTCGATCCTTGCGTTTCTCAGATCAGCACGGTCTTCTGAAAGCTCCTCATAAATAGAATCGATATCTTCCTTTAAGCTGTCTAATTCTTCCTTCTCCCTGCCGACTCTGCTCTCCGCCTCATCGATCATGGCCTTTGTTGAAGCCAGTTCCGCCCCGTATTCGCTCAGCTGTTCCCACGATTCGTCGAGAGTTTTCCTGCCTTCCTCCAGCTCCGCAACGTGCTTGTCGACCTCAGCCTGTGCATCTTCGAGTTTCTTCTTTGCATCATCAAGCTTTTTCCGCGCATCGCTGATCTCATCCCAGGCATCTCCGATACCTTCATTGAATTCATCTACACCGTCGTAGAGTTTGTCGTATTCCTCCCTTAATGCCGCCTCAAACCTGTCATCGATAACGCTCTTGAGATTAACCTTATACAGCCTTTCGGCGCTTTTCGCCCAGTCTTTATACTCGTCCGAATAGATATAAAGCTCGGTGTCCGCATAAAGATAAGCTTCGGTGTAATACTCCGAATCAAACGCCCCGGGAAGAGCACAGACATAACAGGCCACGCTTCCGGAGCCCTCATTCGAGGAACCTCTCTGGAAATTCATGTAAACAGGAGATCTGGCAGTCCCGACAATCGTATATTCCCTGTACTTAAACATCTTAAGAGCATCATCGCTTGTCTCGTCTGCAATAACGAGCTTTGTCCCGGGCTGCATATCAGGGAACTTGTACGCATCTATCACTATCTCATCAGGATTCTCAGGCAGACGCCCGGACTCAAGAGTTATCCTGTTGACTTTATCGGTTATCGACAGAAAGCGCACTGTCGAAGCGGTCGGGCTGTCACCGAGATATGCCGAACAGTCAGCGGAATAAGCGCCTTCGACGACGCAGTTGGTGCGCTTTGCAAGTTCACTGATATCGTCTTCGGTAAAACCGATCGTGGATAAGAACCTGAAGTCGAATAAAGCCTGGTCGCTGGTATATTTATCACCTGTTGCGATCATTGAAGGGGTTGTTATCTTAAGCCCCGCAAAAAAGCCGACACCAAGGGCGATTATCGCAAATATAGCGATAAATCTGGGCAGTGTCATTCTGATAGATCTTAATATCGTCTTGACGTAAGGGCTCATTACCATTCGATCGTATCTACGCTTACCGGATTCTGATTAATAATATTGCTCGTGATCTTTCCGTTCTTTACTTTGATGACCCTGTCAGCCATTGCGGTCAGAGCGGAGTTATGTGTGATTATTACAACAGTCATATGCTTTTCAACGCTCAGCGACTGAAGGAGTCTTAAAATCGACTTTCCGGTCTGATAATCAAGAGCTCCCGTAGGTTCGTCACAGAGAAGGAGCTTCGGGTTCTTGGCGATTGCTCTGGCTATCGAGACTCTTTGCTGTTCACCGCCGGAAAGCTGTGCCGGGAAGTTGTTTTTCCTGTCTTCAAGACCGACCTCCTTCATCAGCAGATCGCAGTTTATGGGGTCTTTTACCAGCTGGGCCGCCATCTCGACATTCTCATATGCCGTAAGGTTCGGTATCAGGTTATAGAACTGGAAGACAAATCCGACATTCTGTCTCCTGAACAGAGCAAGTTCATTGGCGTTGAGCACGGATATCTCTTTGCCGTCAAGGTAAACCCTTCCCGAAGTGAGCCTGTCCATGCCGCCAAGGATATTGAGGAGCGTCGTCTTGCCTGCGCCGGATTGTCCGACGATAACGCAGAGCTCGCCTTTTTCGATAAAGAAATCGCAGCCGTCCAGCGCGGTAACATTTACAGAACCGGTCTTATAGACCTTCTTAACATCTCTGAATTCTATATAAGCCATAAAACTCTCCCGGCCAGCCGCGCAAAAGATCAGAAATTCATTTGATCATCTGGTCTCGATATACATCGGCTTAGTATCGTATCTTTTTGCAAAATCAGAGTGTTCCGACGACACGCTGATATAAAGTCTCGGGCAGTCATCGAATGCCCACGGACCGATCCATGTAACTGAATCGGGAATCCGGACATAACTCAGTTCATCACAATAGCAGAATGCCTGTTCACCTATCTGGGCACAGCCTTCAGGAATGTAAACATACTCCAGATCCTCGCAGGTGTTAAAGGCGAATCCCTCTATGACCCTGACAGAATCCGGAAGGATGACGGAAGTTATAAGATCACAGTCATCAAAGCAATGCTTTCCGATGGTATCAACTTTACAGTCATCCGCGAAAACAACTTTATTAAATCCGTTTACGCCCTCCGGCATCTTTATCTTTCCGTAACCTGATATTGTGCAGACACCGTCTCTCGTTATCTCATAAGTGGCATGATCGCCGCAGCTTCCCGAGGAGGGAATGCCGTGTCTCGTATCCGCGTCAAGTATCATGTGATCGTTCGAAAATGATTCCAGCGGCAGGAGATAGTACAGCATAAGGTCCTGGCCTGATTCGATATTTCCGTCACCGTAATATGTTTTCGACATATCATAGGTGGGGTCGACAAAATGCCATTTTCCGCCCAGATAGACAGCTGCCCATGCGTGATCGGCATATTTCTCTTTGGAAACGTCTCTTTCGGTCATTTCCTCATAGTCACTGAAGCCCATGCCGAATTCGACTGCCGCAGGGATCCCCTGGGCTCTGCAAAGAGCCGTAAAAGTATTCGCGAACCCTTCACATATGGACTTGCCGTCTCTTAAGACATCGACCGCGCTGTCCTGATATGTGCCGGATGATGCATCTGATTCAACGCTGTCATATGCCATCCCGTGGGCAATATAAGTATAGATGCGGTAGACTTTCTCCCAGTCATCTTCGGCTCCGTCACATATCCGTTCGGAATATCCGATAAGGACCGGATCATCGCATTCGACATCGTTCTGGGGTTCCAGGCATTCCTGAAGTGACAGCTTATCGGTCATCAGTTCCGAACAGGTTCCCACATTATATTTATAATTGGATGTCTTCCAGAAATAGAGTTCATCTCCGTCCCTGAAGATAATATTATTGCCGTTGGTTATGGTGCGACCGAAAGCTTCATAAGACAGGGTAATATAATACAGCTCACCTTCATTCATCGAACTCGCGAATTCGATATCGAACAGACCGCCCGCGCCCGTGAAGTTCCTGACAACTCTCAATGACTTGCACTTTGTGAGCGTAATGTCAAAAGACCTGTTCTCAGAAGAATCGAAAATGACCCTGTCTCCGGAAAGCATCATATTAACGGTCGAACCGTCAGCCAGAGTCACTTCATAAGCGTCGAAAGAGGCAGGCACGAAATCGTCCTTCAGCTTCAGTTCCGGAAAACGCATGAACGGTAAGGCTCCGACAAAAATTGAAGCGCTTACCATTAACGATGCGATCAACCGCCTGATCATTATCAGATCTCCAGGGCAAGTCCGACAGCTTCGTCAACAGTGATCTCGGAAGTCTCGCTGCTGTCTCTTCTCTTGACCTCAACGATGCCCTCGCCGGCTCTTCTTCCTACCGTAATACGGAGCGGGATACCGAGAAGATCGGCATCCTTGAACTTAACGCCGGGGCGCTCGTTCCTGTCATCTATCAAAACTTCGCAGCCTGCTTTTGTAAGCTCGCCGTAGAGCTTCTCGGCTACGCCCATGATCTCCTCATCGTTAGCCTTAGTGGGAACTATGATGACCTTGTAAGGAGCAACGATAGAAGGCCAGATAATACCGTCATCATCGTGATACTGTTCAATGATAGCTGCCAGGACTCTTGATACGCCGATGCCGTAGCAGCCCATTACCATGCTGTGTTCCTTGCCGTTGTTATCAAGATATACGCAGCCCAGGGCATCGGAATACTTGGTGCCGAGCTTGAAGATGTGTCCGACCTCAACGCCTCTTGCCATTCCGAGCTTGCCGTTGCCGCACTTGGGGCAGATATCGCCCTCTTTCGCGTTTGTGATATCAGCAACCTGATCTGCTTCAAAATCTCTTCCGATGTTAACGTTCTTGAAGTGATAGTCGCTCTCGCACGCGCCGACAACGAAATTCTTCATGCCGGAAACTTCAGGATCAACGACGATCTCTATCTTCTGCTTGAGGCCTACAGGACCCGCAAAGCCTACCTTAGCGCCCGTGATCATCTCAACATCCGCAAATGCTGCAAGTTCCATCTCGGTAGCATCGAAAAGATTTCCGAGCTTTGTCTCGTTAACATCTCTGTCGCCCCTGCACATAGCGGCAACAAACTTGCCGTCAATGTTATAAATGATAGTCTTAACGAAAGCCTCGGGACCGCAGTTAAGGAATCCGCAGAGCTCTTCGATAGTCTTTACGTCAGGTGTGTGGATCTTCTCGATCGGGAGCTCTTCAGCTGTCTCAGCCGCAGGTCTCGTCCAGCCTGCCTTCTCCTCGTTTGCCGCATAGCCGCAGGCGTCGCAGAAGCAGATAGCATCCTCACCGACTTCACTCTTTACCATGAATTCCTGTGAACCGGAACCGCCCATGGCGCCTGAATCCGCGTCAACGATCGTGTAATCCAGTCCGAGCCTGTCGAAAATAGCACGGTAAGCGTCATACATCTTCTTATAGGAGATATCGAGACCTGCCTCGTCAACGTCAAAGGAATAAGCATCCTTCATGACGAACTCTCTTGCGCGGATTACGCCGAATCTCGGGCGCTTCTCATCTCTGTACTTATGCTGGATCTGATAAAGCGTAACAGGAAGCTGCTTGTATGATCTGATGGAATCTCTTACAGCCTCGGTAAACGGTTCCTCATGCGTAGGCCCTAAGCAGAATGATCTGCCGCCCCTGTCAGACAGTCTGAACATCTCGGGACCGAATTTTTCCCATCTGCCTGAACCCTGGTAAGCCTCGGCCGGAAGGAGTGCCGGCATGATGAGCTCCTGTGCTCCTGCCTTATCCATCTCTTCCCTGATGACCGCCTCAACCTTACGGTATGTGCGGTAGCCCATAGGCATGAATGAATAGATACCGGATGCCATCTTGCGGATAAGACCCGCTCTGAGCATCAGTCTGTGTGAAGGGATCTCAGCATCTGCGGGGATCTCTCTCTGTGTAGCCAAAAAAAGTTCGGAAACTCTCATATCTTGCTCCCTATATTATTAATATTTTACGGGTGTAAGTATATACGAGAGGGGGCGTGTTTGCAATTTATATATGCGTGTTTATGACGGCAAATATCCGGCAATACCTTATTAAAGGTCAAGAATACCGATTATGAAGAGTACATCAAGAATACCGCAGGCAAGAAGGATAAGGGCACATATAAGGTAAATGCGCGTACGCTTTTTCTCGACATCACGTTCTGTCGTGCCGTAAGATTCTCTCTTGGCCGGTTTGCGCACGCGTCCCAACGACATTTCTTTACCCCCCTAAATTGTTTTCCCTCGCGGTGATTTAGATTATAGACGCTTAGAATATGTCATGCTTTGCATAGTTGTGACAATCAATTGACAAATTTCAAAAAACGCTTTACTCAAAATCACTTTTGCGGTAATGAGGCTTTCGCGCTATTGGACACAGTGCTGTATAAGAGCGGAAAACTCTTCCGGAAATACCCTCTTTTTCACACAGAATGAATAAAAATCAAAGTATGATATAATAATGTTGTAATTATGCGCTTAAATAGACACAAAATTATATAAGGAGAAAACTGCTTTTGAAGCTTGTAGGAGTAAAAGAATTCTATAATATCACACGCGCTAAGATGATCTCAGCCGCTAATTGCTGCATAGTCGTAGCAGTATGTGCGACGGCTACTTTCGCTGTTGACACGGCACTCAACTCAACGACCGTCGAAGCTCAGCCCATCGAGACAACTGCTACCACTTCATTACTGCCTGACCAGCCGGATGAGACATCCGCTGAAGGCTCTTCTGCCGTTGACGTAACTGAGAATATAGCCGAGACAACCGCAGAATCCTCCAAGGCATCTTCCTTTACCGCTCAGACTTCTGTCACATCAGAAACTTCACAGACAATTGCTTCAGAGACCACAGTCGAGGAGACAACAGTCCAGACCACTGAGACGACTGCTGCAGAAACTACATCCCAGGCTACGGAAAAGATCACTGAAAAGGAATTATATCTTGTCGTATACGCAACCACCGCGGTCAACGTAAGATCAGGTCCGGGCACAGAGTACGATATAGTTAAAGGCCTTTTCGCAGGCGATCAGATCGATGTAATCGCTGTAACTTCCAACGGCTGGTATAAGACTTATAACGGCAACTACGTTAAGAAAGAATACACGACCGAGACGAAGCCCCAGGCTACATCAGCGCCCAAGCCGACTCAGAACCAGTCGGCCGAATCAACGACGAGAGCCACAACCACTACCGAAGCGGAAGTTACAACACCTGCAGGCGAAAGCTACACCTGCACCATCACATTCTATGGTCCGCAGCTTTTGAGCAACGGCAGTTACAGCTACAGCACCGCTACAGGGACGACATGTACCGAAGGCCGCACGGTCGCAGCTGACTGGTCTATCTTCCCTCCCGGAACGGTAATCTATATCGAGAACGATCCTTTGGGCGGAGACGGCTATTACACCGTTGAAGACAGGGGTTCCGGCGTTCAGGGCTACATGATCGACATATACGCCGATGACGGTGAATCAGGAAACTACACCACCTGCACACGCACCGTTATAGTCAAGTAAATAACAGATTAAACAACTATCAGATACTTCTCATCTTTTTGGGAAGTATCTGCATTTATACGAAGGAACATTTATGAGCAGCAATTCAAAAAGACACGGGTACAATAACCCGAAATATAAGAATGTAAATCCGGTGAAGATAATACCTTTGGGCGGCATCGGCGAGATCGGCAAGAACATGACCGCCTTTGAATACAATAACGACATAATCATTGTAGACTGCGGCATGAGCTTCCCCGAGGAGAATATGCCGGGTGTCGACTGTGTCATTCCCGATTTTACCTATATCAGGCGCAACCAGGAAAAACTCAGGGGCATCCTTATCACGCACGGACACGAGGATCACATCGGTTCCCTCCCCTATTTCCTGAGAGAATTCAAGTGTCCTGTTTTCGGCGGCACGATGGCCATTGAACTGATAAAGCTCAAGCTGCAGGATAAGAACGTGCCTTTCGAAGGGATCAAGCTTACAACATGCAAGAACGGCGATATCATAAAGTTCGGCAATTCCTTTTCCGCCGAATTCATAAGAGTTAATCACTCCATCGCGGACTCTTACGCTCTATGCATCAATACGCCCGCGGGAAGGATCGTTCATTCCGGCGATTTCAAGATCGATTACACGCCGATCAACGGCAAGACCATCAATCTCCAGCGTCTGGGCGAACTCGGCAAGGAAGGCGTCCTGATGTTCATGTGTGAGAGCACGAACGTTGAGATAGATGGTTTCTCGCCCTCCGAAAAGCATGTCGGCGAAGCCTTTTCGCATTATTTCCGCAAAGCGGAAGGCCGCATTATCGTCGCCACCTTCTCATCGCACGTCCACCGGATGCAGCAGATAATCACGGCTGCCGAGAAATACGGCCGCCACGTCTGCCTTTCGGGACGTTCTATGGTCCAGGTCTTTAACATAGCAAACACTTTGGGTTACATAGACATCAAGCCCGAGACACTGATCGATATCGATGCCATCGACAACTATCCGGACAACCAGATAGTCGTTCTCACGACGGGTTCCCAGGCTGAGCCGATGAGCGCCCTTACACGTATGGCATACTCCTCCCATCGCTCCGTTGATATCACCAAGGGCGATACTGTTATCATCTCAGCTGACCCTATCCCGGGCAACGAGAAGCCAATCTACCGCGTCATCAACGAGCTCTACAAGAAGGGAGCCCACGTCATCTATCAGTCTCTTGCCGATGTGCATGTATCAGGCCACGCCTACAGGGACGAGCTCATGATGCTCCACACTCTCATAAAGCCTAAATTCTTCATTCCGGTCCACGGCGAATACCGCATGCTCTGCCTCCACAAAGAGATGGCGATCAATCTCGGCATGAGCGAAGACAATATCTACATCCTCGAGAACGGCTCTGTTCTTGAACTCACCGAGGACGGTGCAAAGATCGCCGATCACGTTCCCGCAGCGCCCGTCCTTATAGACGGTACGGGAACTGTCGACGCTGATGACAAGGTTCTCACGGACAGGATCCACCTTAGCGAAGACGGCTGCCTCGCCATCGCCATAACTGTTGACGAGGACACCGGAGATCTCGCATGCTCCCCTGCCGTTAATTCCATCGGCTGCTTTGACAGCGACAACAACGAAGATATGCTTCATGAACTCATCTCCGACAAGGTTGACGATCTTCTCAAGCAGGCAAGCAACAAAGCAGGCAGCATTGAAGCCTTCCTCCAGAAGCGCAATTTCAGGGAACAGATAAAGAACTTCGTCTACTCCAAGTCCGGCCGCCGCCCCATGGTCATCTTCAATATAAGCTATGTCGGCGGATATGACGATGACGAGTATTACGGGGATACATAAGCGTTTTGCACAGTGCTTTTATCTCCATTATCGATTTTCGCCTGTTTGGGATAAGATTCTCAATATAAATTTATCCTAAAATAGCATTTTCAAAAAACGGGGATAAGATTCTCGATGTAATTTTATCTCAGAACAGCATTTTGATAAAATTGGGATAAGATTTTAGTCAAAAATTTATCCCAAAACAAAAGATTTGATTATTTGGGATAATTCTACAGCTTGATTTTTATCCCAAATCTTCAAACTCTCGAAAAAAGGATAAAGATCCGGTCTGATTCTTATCCCCAAATGCTTTTTTTCGAATTATGGGACAATATTCATTCGGATGTCCATTTTAGCAACCTTAACCCCATAACCTAAACACACATATTAAGAATGCCTCTATATAATGAAACGAATCATATTTAAGGAGGCAGAAAAGCTATGAAAAAGCGCATAAAAGATTCCTTAATTGAACGTTATGAAATGATATCCCAAACTATAGAAAAACTTGAAGAAAGGATCAGATTGCTTCCGGATGGAAAGATCAAGATAAGACATGTCGGAAATGGTGTCTATTATTATCAGGTAAACGAAGATTCAACTGAAACTCTTTTGAAAGATTCAGACAAAAGACATATTGAAGACCTGCTCCAGAAGAACTATCTGGAAAGAGTCGTAAAAGCATTCCGGCAGGAATTAACCGTTTTGAACCGTACTATAAAACAATATCCGGAAACTGTTGCCGAAGAAGTGTATTATCATCTTTCAGATTCACGGAAAGATATTGTTAAACCTATAGTTCCGACAGATGAACAATTTGCAAAAAGATGGCAGGAAAAGCCGTTCACTCCAAAGAAAATCGAAGAGGGCACACCGGTATTTCTTACCATGAAAGGAGAACGCGTCCGTTCAAAGTCGGAGGTAATAATTGCCGACCATTTGTTCTTAAATGGTATCCCATATAAATATGAATGCCCGCTAAACATAAAGAAATACGGCAAGACCATCACCATACATCCTGATTTTACTATCTTAAAGATCAGTGAACGCAGGATACTGTATCTGGAGCACTGCGGGAAGATGGACGATCCCCAATACACTGAGAGCAAAGTAGTTAAGAGAACAAATGATTACAACCAGGCAGGCATAGTATTGGGAGACAGTCTTTTCCTAACATTTGAATCATCTTCAACACCGCTTGATGTCAGAACACTCGACAACCTGATCTCCAGACACTTTAAATGACTTTTAGTTTCTTATCACGTCCACAACATCCTTGACGCGCAGTATCCTGTCGCAGGTGCGGTCCAGCTGCTCGCGGCCGGAGATATTGATGGTGATGTATATCCTCGCTTCAGGACCGTCTACAACTGTGTTGAGCTTTACTATATTGATCTTCTCTTCATTAATCTTGTCCAGGACGTCGATAAGGAGGCCGCTCCTGTCCATCGCAACGACAACGAGCTGTACATCGTAGCTTGAGAATTTCGCTTTGGAGAGCCACTTAACTGAGACAAGGCGCTGATATTTCTGTTCATCCCTTTCAGACTTTTCGCGGTTTTTGATGATGTTCTGGATGTTCTTGCAGCTCACCTTGTGAATGCCGACACCTTTCTCCTGCGTTACATAGCCGATGATCTCATCACCAAATACGGGGTGGCAGCACTTGGAGATATGGGTTACGAGTGAATCGAGCCCGTTTACCACAACCGCATCATTACTCTGCGATCTTCTTGCGGCATCAGTACGCGCGCCTCTGGAAGGCTTTGCCGAAGCAGCAGCGTTGATGGCTTCCGAGCCCTTCGGGGTGCCGGGAGCAGCTGTCTGGTGAGGATCGAGATTAAGAGCGTTTATCTTGGAAACATCGTAATCGATTACCTGCTTTGAACTTTCCTGGGCAGGCTTGGACTTTGCTCCCTTTACATTACGTGTCTGGTCAGCCTTGCCGAGTTCGATTGGAAGCTCATTAGGGCTGTATGCGACGTTGCCGTCTGCAGTGACACGGTAGCCAAGCGCGCGGCGTTCCTCTTCGGAGATATTCCTGATATAGTCGTCACGAAGGCGCGAAAATACCTTGCTGACGCTTATCGAGCCGTATCCCAAAGCGGCGAACATATCATCCAGTGACTGGAAGTTGTTGCGCTGCAGGATCTTCTCGATGGACTTATGCATGAGAAGCTTTGAAGGATCAAAACCGTTACGCGTGATCTCGTTTGTAAGAAGCTCACGGCCGGCGGCAATATTCTCGCCTCTGGCCTCCCTTTTAAACCATGCATTGATCTTAGAACGCGCATTCGCGGAGCGCGCAATGGATGCCCAGTCACGTGAAGGTCCCTTAACAAGTTTGGAGGATGACTGGATCTCAACGATGTCGCTGTTCTTAAGCTCATAAGACAAAGGAACGATACGTCCGTTTACCTTCGCGCCGTGCATATGGTTGCCGATGCCGCTGTGAATAGCGTACGCAAAGTCGATCGGACATGAACCCTTCGGAAGCTTAATAACTTCGTGCTTGGGCGTGTAAACGAAGATCTCATCCGGAGCGATATTCATCTTGAAAGATTCAAGGAACTCGCCCGAGTCAGACAGTTCATTCTGTGAATCGATGATCTGTCTCATCTCGTTGATCTTGGTATCGTATCTGTCCGCCTTGAATTCCTGGGAATTGCCGGTCTCCTTATAGTGCCAGTGTGCAGCAATACCGAACTCCGCGATCTGATGCATCGCGAACGTTCTTATCTGCACTTCGAAAGGCGTGCCCGTATGGCTTACGACAGTCGTATGGATCGACTGGTATTTATTCTCCTTGGGCATCGCGATATAGTCCTTGAAACGCCCCGGCACGTGCTGGTACATCTCATGGATGATGCCAAGTACCTGATAGCATTCAATGACTTCGTCAACGATTATCCTGCACGCGAAAAGGTCGTAGATCTCATCTATCGTTTTGCCCTTTTCGTGCATCTTCTTATAGATGCTGTAGAAGTGCTTCGGACGTCCTTCAATGTCATAATGGTCAATGCCGTTCTCTTCGAGCTTTGAACGTATCTCAGAGACAACATCCTCCATGAAGTCTTCTCTCTGTGCACGGTTGCCGTTAACGAGCTTTACGAGCTCATAGTAATCGTCCGGATGAAGATATCTGAGACAGAGGTCCTCAAGCTCCCACTTGATCTTATAGATACCGAATCTGCCCGCGAAAGGAACATATATATCCAGCGTTTCCTGGGCTTTCTCGATCTGCTTCTCGGGAGTCTGGTACTTCAGTGTCCTCATGTTGTGGAGACGGTCAGCAAGCTTGATGAAGATGACCCTGATATCATCAGTCAGGGCGATGAACATCTTACGGACATTGGATGCCTGGATGTCCTGCTTAGAATTATAAACAACGTTATCAAGGCTCAGGTTGAGCTTTGTGACACCGTCAACAAGGCTGCATACGACAGGACCGAATTTCTCCGTGACCATGGCGTCGTCTACTATCGTATCTTCTATCGTATCGTGAAGAAGTGCCGCCTGGATAGTCGCCGAATCAACCTTGAGATCGGCAAGGATCAGGGCTACCGCGACAGGATGTGTGATATAAGGTTCACCTGTCTTTCTTCTCTGGTGACGGTGCGCCTTATAAGCGAAGATAAATGCCTTCTCCATCTCGGCGTTGTCTTCTTCGATATCAGCCTCGCTGAGGTTGGCCGCACGGGCATACTCATCGTATATGGAAATGATCTTGTTGAATCTTTCCTGCAGGTCCTGGGGAATTTCAGGTCTGTCATTGTCGTCCTGAAGATAAGCGCGTTCAGCCTCAGCCTGCACTTCCTCTTCCGTTACGGCGTCAAATGTCTTGTCATTTTTGCCTTTAGTCACCTTGTATTCTCCTATAGACCTCAGATTCGCTGAGTTTTACTTTTTCGCCCGTTGCCAGGATATTGAAGCATACCCTCAGAGGTGTTATCGTTCTGAGCCTTATCAGGTTGCAGTCCGCGAAAACCTCAAGGCATCTTTTTGCCTGGAACGGCGTCATTGGTACATCATAATTGTTGGATACCAATCTTGCAAGAAGCCTTAGGTCCACAGTCGACATTGCTGTCCCTCCGAACTTGTCTATGGCCTTGTAGCAGGCGCCGTACATTTCGGGCGTCGGCCTCATTGCGCCTTCGATATCCTCGCCGGGAGCCATCTTCGCGATCTGATTCATGGCAAGTCCGCTTGTATAAAGCTTCTCGGCGATCTCTGCCTTCTGCCAGATAAAACCTTCATCAAATTCCGGTCTTATATCCTCCAGATGCAGGCTCAGCGAGGTCTCACCGCGGTAGCAGTATTCATTCAAGGTATACGCAATATCTATCTTGTCGCCCGCTCTTAAGATGTTGAAGTAATCGCCCATCCCGAAGCCTACAGCGGAGATATTGTACTTTCCGGAAGCGTCAGTCAGGTCGAGCCTTATATGCGCGCCGTTGCTAAACACAGGCTTGGGATTGCCAATACCGAATGGTCTTAGCTTGCTTACTTCGCGGTAAGAATCAAAGACAAGTCCCTCAGGCAGTATCTCGCACTCGGCATTGATCGAGTCGTCTTCAGATTCCTCACCAGACCGGCCTTTTTCCTCATAGATCTTCGCAGCCTCCTGCTCCAGAGCCTCCATAAAGGTGCCCATGTCGGTCTTTCTTACGAGAAGACCCGCAGCCTTCTTATGGCCGCCGAAATTGACCAGCTTATCAGAGATCCTCTCAAGGCATTCATAAAGGTCAAAATCGCCGAAAGCTCTTCCCGATCCTTTCGCGCAGCCCGGCTCCGTGGCATCATCAGTGAATACCAGAGCGGATCTGCCGTAGAACTGCGATAACTTGCCCGCAACGATGCCCAGCACGCCCTGATGCCAGTCCTTGCCGTATACAACGATAGGACCGCATGTATTTGTAAGCGACCACCTCTCAGGTCTTGCAGGATTCTCCAGCTGAGCTCTTGCCTCATCGAAAACCTTCGCCTCGATCTCTTTGCGCTCATCATTTTCACGCGTAAGATCCTGCGCGGCGATCTTCGCTTCCGAAGGATTATTCTCCAGGAAAAGCTTCAATGCATCGGCAGAATCATAAAGCCTTCCCGCAGCATTGATACGCGGAACAAAGTTGAAGGATATAAATGTCTCATCCAAAGTTTTTCCGGGTACCAGGAGCATGTCGTTCATGACACTCACACCCACATTGGAAGGCTTCTTCATGCTTTTAAAAGCACGCTTGATTATCGTTCTGTTCTCATTTACCACCGACACAAGATCTGCAATAGTCGCAAGTCCCGCGAGTTCCACAGCCTGGCGCCAGATATTGCCCGTTACCTTGTGTGTTCCATCCTTGCCCAATGCCTCGACGAGCTTTAACGCAACGCCTGCGCCGCAGAGATCGATAAAGGGATATGTGTTATCGGCTCTTTTCGCACAGATAACGCAGTCGGCAGGCGGAAGTTCGTCCTTAACGTTGTGGTGATCGGTAACGATAACCTTGATACCGCGGTTCTTAAGCTCCTGAACGGTGTCGATATTCGTAACTCCGCAGTCCACGGTGATCACAAGATCAGGACTCTTCTCAATGACCTTGTCCATGATCTTCTCGGTAAGTCCGTAGCCGTGCTCGGATCTGTGCGGAACGATGTACTCGACATTGACCTGATGGCTTCTGAAATATCTTACAAGGATCGATGTGGCCGTGACACCGTCACAATCATAATCTCCGTATACGAGTATCTTGCCGTGGCTATCGATCGTGGCATTGATGATATCCACCGCTTTGCGCATGTCATTATAAAGGAACGGATCGTGCCAGATACCGTCATCCTCAGACAAAAACTGTTCTACGGATTGTCCTTCGGTTATTCCGCGATTCTTAAGCAATACATTAAGGAGCGTATCAGCATCCGCTACTTTTTGGGATGCCGATAAGCGCCAGTTCTTACCGGTCAACAACATAAAAACTATTCTCTACTTTATCTTTATTGAGGATATTATAGCCGAATTGGCATGAGTTTACAAAGTTTTCAGTACCAACAATCCATATTCATTCTTCGTTTATCTTTGCATACACTTTTCGCGCTTCATAGGACAAAAAGCGCAGTGATAACTCAGTTATCCCAAATTGAAGATTTCACACATTTAGGATAAGAATTTGCTTTGTCTTTTATCCTAAGACCCGGATTCTTACAAATTGGGATAATATTTTGAAGCAAATCTTATCCTGAATTTGAAAAAACGTAATTTAGGGATAAAAAACCAGCACTTTTGTTATCCCAAATGGTCAGAAAATGAATTATGGGATAAACAGAGTTTTTTGCTATTAAAAAGACCGCCTCACATATCGTGAGACGGCCAATCTTTTAAGCTTTATTAATGCTTTCTCTTGCGAGCTGCTTCAGACTTCTTCTTTCTCTTTACAGAAGGCTTCTCGTAATGTTCTCTCTTACGAACTTCTGCAAGAACGCCTGACTTTGCGCAGGAACGCTTAAATCTGCGAAGCGCACTGTCAAGGGACTCGCCTTCCTTAACTTTGATCTCAGACATCTTTATCCCCCCTCTCGTGCGTGGATTTCAAACTCGGATATTATATAGGACAGCAACCTATAAGTCAAACCCTTTGAAACCATAAAAATCTCAGCCTGAAAACGGCATCACTTTGAATCAAAACAGTTACTTTTATGTTTTGTGGACAGAATCTTTCCATTTCCCAAATAAACCGCTACCTTTTCTATTTTTCAGCAAGCAAGGCTCAGGTCTACATAATAGAATTCCTAAGGAGTGCTATCGGCACGGTGCACGTGACGCTTAGCGTTCAGGCGGTTATCCTCCCTGCTAACTGTAACCGGTGTTACAGGCACAGGAGATGATGCTTATGAGTGATTATGAAATGCTGAGCGTATTACTCACAATTAGTATTCTTATAGTCTCGATCATAGCACTTTGTTTGAAAGCAAAGAAATAAGCCGCCCTCGACCAAAGATGCGGCTTATTATATAAGAATCATTTGAGGTCAACCGTCTTCCGGTAGCACTCTTATACTGTCATTTTACTTCATCTTTGCTGAAAATCAATTAACGGCTTTAAATCTGGCCTATCAATGGCACATCCTTAAGTATCAACGCTACTATCGTACCGATCGCAATTGCAGGCGCGAGCGAGATCTTCCTCTTCTTTGACTTGCAGACAAGCGCGAAAATAATACCCAGAACAAGCGCGACAGCTACAGCAAGGCATGCGCCCTTAATGCGCAGGAACAGCATCAGGCACATGGCAAGTTTTACCGGGCCATAGCTCATCTTAGTCTTCTTTACTTTGCCTATGATCGCCGTAGCGATAATCATAACAAGTCCTACGCTGCCTGAAGCAATAAGTCCTTCTATCGCATAAGACTGCATATCAGGCATGAATCCGACAGTCATGATCCAGACAACCAGGATAGCAGCAAGGAAACCGTTCGGAATGACACCGGAGTCCCAGTCTGCCAGAGACAGACCGAGGAGCA
>CACYRM010000049.1 GCA_902776845.1 Oscillospiraceae bacterium | reverse complement strand
ACGCTGAAATTCATGCTGTACTCATAGATGAGCTTTTTGGAGAGGTAGCCGAAGTTCCTGTTGAAGATGACGTAATTGCATACGCCTGCAACAGCGAGCGCGGGCATGATGCCCGTAAGGTATCTGTGGTTTTTGTTTTTGGTCAGAACGATAAAAAGAGGGACCCAGATCATGAAGGTTCCGGCGGCTGTGAGAGCGCCGGGGATAAGGTACATTACCGGGTTGCAGGGATTGACTCCGAAAGGCTTTATAAGCTCAGTCGGGTTCTCGGATATTACGTCAGACGGGATCATGATACCCGTAAGAACCGCAAGGACCGCGCAGGAGAGCATTATCACCGCAAAACCCTCTTTGGTGAAGCTGAAGGAATCTTTTTTGAGGTCCTTTGCCGGATCGGGTTTTCTGAAGTGCATTACGATGTTCTTGACCAGAGAGAAGACGTTGTTGAGGGTCCAGTAGAAAACAAGACCTGAAGGGGAATTGTAGAGCAGTACGAGGAAGACAAGCGCTATGAGCACGAGCTTGGCCTTATCCTTGATATTTCCCTTCTCGGAATAAATGAAGCTGGCCACTATGTTAATGAGCGTCATAAGGACCGGCAGGGCGTTTATGCTCAGGGTTCCGATCTTTATAAGCGCGTCAGGTGATCCGAGATCCGCGACAGGACCTAAAGAGACACCCTGCATGAGCTTTAAGCCGGAAAGGAAGCTGTATGCCGCCATGAAGAACGGGATCTGGAGGAAAAGCGATACGGATTCCTTGAATACGCTTGTTACCTTGTAGTTATTTTCACGGTAATATGCCTGGAGCATCATGACGCGCTCATCGCCCTTGAAGGAGGCCTTTATACGGTCGACCCAGGGCTTCATTGCAAGTTTTTTCGCGCGCTGCTCCTTCTCGAGCTTATCGGCGCGCTTATACAGCGGCAGCACGAGAAAGTTTATTACGAGGCTTATTACGATTATCGAAACGCCGACATTGTTCGAGAACTTATAGGCATAGAAAAACACGACTTCAAACAGAAGCTTCAGCGGTTCGATAAATAAGAAAAATAAGTAATCAAAAATTGACATAATATGTCTCAATTATAAAAACAATCGGTTCATACCGCAAGCAAGACGCAAATGTGGGCCGGCCGTTCAAAATTCATTTATTTTTTACGCAAATACGACACGATATACCCTATAATATGTTTATTGCTTCAGGGTGCTTTATGCCCCTGTATCGAAAAGAAAGGGGGGATAAAATGGACAATAAGGTCATGTATAACCTTACATACGGTCTTTTCATCCTGACGGCCAAGGACGGCGGCAGGGATAACGGCTGCATAGTCAACACCGTGTCACAGGTTACCACAGAACCTAACAGGATCTGCGTCGCGGTAAACAAGCTCAACTATACGCACGATATTATCCTTAAGACCGGAGAATTCAATGTCTCGATCCTTACGGAGAATTCACGGTTCGAGACGTATAAGCACTTCGGATTCCAGAGCGGCAAGACCACCGACAAGTT
This sequence comes from Oscillospiraceae bacterium, assembly GCA_902776845.1. GTDB lineage: Bacteria > Bacillota > Clostridia > Saccharofermentanales > Saccharofermentanaceae > Saccharofermentans. The sequence continues at coordinate 13,339 of CACYRM010000049.1, read as the reverse complement.
CGAGAGCATCGAATTCAGGCGCGCGGAGAACGGGATCGCTTATATAGCGAATGAGACAAATGCCTATCTCACGGCCAAGGTCGTCAGCTCGACGGATCTCGGAACACACACGCTGTTCCTTGCTGATGTAACCGGCGGAGAGATCCTTTCAGACGATCCGTCTGTCACATACGCATTCTATCAGGCAAACATCAAGAAAAAGCCTTCGGCAGACACTGCCAAAGCAGCGCCGAAGAAAGGCTTCATCTGCACGGTATGCGGATATATCTATGAAGGAGATACGCTCCCTCAGGATTTCATATGTCCGTGGTGCAAGCATGATGCAAGCTATTTTATCCCCACGGGCGGAGATGCCGCCGCTGAAGAACCGGTAAAAGAAACAAAAATTTCCAATAAACAGGAGGAATCAAAAATGAGCAAGTACGCAGGCACACAGACAGAGAAGAACCTTCAGGCTGCATTCGCAGGCGAGTCACAGGCAAGGAATAAGTATACCTACTTCGCATCCAAGGCTAAGAAGGAAGGCTACGAGCAGATCGCAGCACTGTTCCTCAAGACAGCCGACAATGAGAAAGAGCATGCCAAGATGTGGTTCAAGGAGCTTGAGGGCATCGGCACAACAGCTGAGAACCTTGCGGCAGCTGCTGACGGCGAGAACTTCGAGTGGACAGACATGTATGAAGGCTTCGCCAAGACAGCTGAGGAAGAGGGTTTCCCGGCACTTGCTGCCAAGTTCAGAATGGTAGGCGCCATCGAGAAGCATCACGAAGAAAGATACAGAGCTCTCCTTAAGAACGTTGAGGCTCAGGAAGTTTTCGCAAAGAGCGAGGTCAAGGTATGGGAGTGCAGAAACTGCGGTCACATCGTAGTAGGCACAAAGGCACCTGAGGTTTGCCCCGTATGCGCTCATCCCCAGAGCTACTTCGAGATCAACGCTGAGAATTACTGATACTTTCAGACTTGATTAATAATTCGGGGCGTCTTTTGTGAGGCGCCCCGTTTGTTATTTGAAGTATGCAGAACCGCTTATTCAAACGGTGACAGATACCTGTCTATCTCCTCATCCGTTAGATTCCATGTTTCTTTGAGACCCGCCGCTATAACATCTCTGTATGCACCGAAAAGTCTTTGCGGCTTCATATCTTTTCCTTCCGGGATGCTCGTGAATGAATATACCGGGAATCCTTCGTCATCTCCGACATACAGGAGCCTGCCATACAGATCGTCCGGAAGGATCACCTGTGAGTGCTCTTTGATAAGAGCATCTTTATCCCATGATATCTCGGTATATTCCCTTAATGAGTTCTCCTGTCTTATGACATCCGTGAACTGTTCTGCGGTTATAAGATATCTTCTTGCGTATGTCCGTGCTTCACCGAATGAGGCATGATCAAGGAAAGCCACACCTGAACCGTCCCACTTTGAGGCGGGATAACTGAAGAAGAGCCTGTAGGGAAGGATATATGCTTCAGACTTTACGGGCGGCGTCTTATCTCTTGCGCCGGTTTCCGATCTGGTGTTGCCGGGAATCTTTCCGCCTTTGATGTAGCAGAGAAATCTTTCTTCAAGAAGATTTGAACCGTAACATGCGTACCAAACATAATCATTCATATTTAGTGATCCTTACTTGTTCCTGAAATGCATTATAAGTATTGTCAGTATCATTGATATAGGCAGAGCTATCATGAGCACTGTGATGTTGTCTTTATTGATGGCTGCCACGGCAGCGAAAACGGTCAGTATAAAGATCAGGCCGTAATCTATGATATCGTCTCTCAGGCTTTCAAGCCATCTGCGCTTGATCTTGACGGTGTCGAGAACGTTAAGGCTTAACAGATCCCTGTAGTACTTATCGAGCCTGATCGTTTCAAGATCGATGTCCATATCAAAAACCCTGTTTGAATCCGGATACAGTTCCTCCATTGAATAAAACGGTTCATTCGGTTTTACAGAGGGTTTTATCTTTTTACCGGTCTTAGGAGTGCTGTTTTCCTCATCCTTCTTTTCGCGCTCCCTGGACCTTTTATCCTGATACTCACGTATCATTGACTCGGAATGTTCATCATAGGCAAAGGCGGTAAGTTTCTGGTCCTTTAACCTGTAGGAAGTTTCTTTTCCGTACATCCATTCACCGTAAGCAGCGATGCTGTTGAGTACCCGCTGGACATCTTTTCGTCCTATACCATGATCTTTCCAGAAATCATCGTAATCCGGATGGGCAAGCAGCAGACCTGCAACGGCTTTTATATAATCGATATCCTTCTTGCCATTTAGCCCGCCGATCTTCTGAAGCCTGTCAACGTAGAGCCTTTTATCCAGTTCGATACCTTCAAAATATGAGTCGATAAGATGTTCGTTCTTATGGTATTCCTCAGCATTGTTCTCATAAATAACCTCATTAAAGAGTTTCTTGATGTCTTCGCGGAACCCCGATACGCAGCACTCTATCCAGATGCTGTTTCCGTCATTGGAATCGAGGAGCTTCAAAGCGTTTGAGGAGACCCTGCAAAGACCTTTCTCCATGTCGTTGTGTGAAGGGTAGTTGACCCTCATGCAGAGGAACTGTCCGGGTCTTAACACGCCGCGCAGCTTCTGTCCGAAAGACCTTTCGAGATTGAAGATTTTAACGGGCTTTCCGTTGATCAGATTAGAGACCATTCCGAGAGAGTTTCTCAGAGTCTGATCCACGGCAACTTCATTATCGTTCAGCCGGTTGTCGATGACCACCTTGCCGAAGACCACCATGGTACGCCATTCGGGAAATTCCTTATAGTACCCATTCATGAACAGGTTCCGGATAGCCGCATAATTACCTATATGCAGCTGTTCCTTAACGTTTTTGTTTATTGCGATAACGTAATCGTTTGACGTTTTTGTACGGTTATCCGCTCTTGTGCGTCTTACTTTAAACTCGTTGTCCATTTATCACTTCTCCATGAACAGAAGGCCGAAGGTGCCGGGACCGCAGTTTACCGCGATAGCCGGCGATGCCTGCTTGAAGTAGATCTCGTCAAAATGCATGGTGTTCTCGATCTGCTCGCGGATCCAGTCCGTATCTTTCTTGGATATGCCTACATATGTCACGAAAAGCACTCTGGTGTCTATGCTTCCGCCGTGTGTAAGCGCAGCGTTTATATATGCTTTCCAGGCACTTTCGCGCGAACCGAAATACGTCATGCCTACGCCCATCTTTCCTTTGCGGAGCACCAGCACGGGGCGTCCCATAAGAGACTTGACGACATTGGCAATGCCGTTTCCGACCTGGCCTGCGCGGGCGAGGAAGTCCAGATTGTCAACGATGAAGCTCGTCTGGATCTTCTTCTTGGTGACCTCGAGTTCCTTTACTATCTGTTCGGCCGTGAGACCTGCCTCAGCCATCCTGCAGGCCATGAGGGCCATGAGTCCCTGACCGCTCGAAAGGTGGGCAGAGTCGATTACGAAGACGTTGTCAAAAGACTTGGATGCTTCCAAAGCGGGCTGATAGCCGCTGTGCTCGATCTTGCTTGAGATCGAGATGTGGATGACATTGTTTGCGTATGTCAGCTGCTTTGAGAAGAACTCTTCGACTTCCCTGACAGTCGGACCCATAGGGAGGACCATGTGATCGGGATTTTCCATATATTTCAGGATACCGAGGGTCTCGATCTCCTTGCCGTCTTTGAAGAGACCTTCTTCTGTACGGACCTTATGGGGCAGTACGGGGATCTGGTATTTAGCGATGATCTCTGGTGAAAGGTCGGCGACACTTTCCGTTGTGATGACGATGCTCTTACGCTTCTTGGAACCGTTCATCCAGGAGATTGATTCCTGGGCGATCTCGCTTCTGTTGCCGGTGATGCGGACGATCTCTTTCGGGAGATGGTTATAGAGCTCATTTTCGAGAGCGTCGCCGCTTACGGGCTTTGACAGATAACCGTCGAAATTTTCGCGGGCATAGAGCTGTCTGTTCTCTTCATCAGCATTTGCAGTCAGGATAACGATAGCGGAATCACGGCAGCGTCCTCCGGTCTGGTCCTTGATATTCCTTCTGCATTCGATACCGTCCATCTCAGGCATCAGGTGATCCATGAAGATGACATCATACTTGATGTTGAGGGTCTTTCTGAGAGCCTCAGCGCCGCTTGTTGCGGTGTCGATACGGACTTTGGTGTCACGCAGGAGCTTGCTTACGACCATAAGATTTGCTTCGTTATCGTCAACGACAAGTATACGCGCCTGAGGTGCCTCGAACTTGGGAAGGTATTCCTTCTTGCGGCCGGCGCTGCCTGCCTTTGCGAAGTCGTATTTGCCGACAGAACCCTCGCGCTCGATGCGCTGCGGGATCTCCACGATAAATGTGGAGCCCTTCTTATAGACGCTGTTGACGGTGATCTTGCCGCCCATGATATCCACGAGCTGCTTGACGATGGAAAGACCAAGACCTGTTCCTTCTATGTGCTTTGTTGTGGTCTCGTCTACACGCTTGAAAGCTGAGAAGAGATAGGGGATATCCTCGGACTTGATGCCGATACCGGTGTCGGAGACCATGTAGATCATCTTGCAGGATTTATCGGCCATCATCTCACACTGTACGGTGAGGGAGACAGAGCCTTCCTTGGTGTATTTGATAGCGTTATTGATGACGTTGATCAGTATCTGCTTGATCCTGACCTCATCGCCGACGAGCTCGGCCGGGATATCGGGGGAGACGTCAACATTGAAATCGAGCTTTTTGTCTTTTGCCCTTATCCAGAGCATGCCGACGATGTCGGACAGCATATCACCGGTGTGATAGGGCTCGATAAGGAGCTGCATGCTTCCGGACTGGAATTTGCTCATGTCGAGGATGTCATTGATGAGGTTAAGGAGGAGCTTTCCGGCAGCCTTGATGTTGACGGCATCCTCGATAACTTCCTCGCTTACGTCCTCACGCAGGATCATCTCGTTAAGACCGATGATGGTGTTGATGGGTGTTCTGATCTCGTGGCTCATGTTCGAGAAGAAACTGTTCTGCGATTTATTGAGCATCTCGATCTCTTTTCTCTGGCGTTCTGCCGTAACGAGCTGCTGGTTAAGCCTGTATTTCGTATAGGACATGATTACACCCATTACGATCTGGAACACAGAGAAGATGGTGAAGTTGGCAAGCTCGTTGGGTTCTATCGCGCCGAGGCTTACCATGTAATACAGGAATACTGCCATCGTTGCGTTGGATAACAGAGCGGTAATGACATAAGCCGTGGGATTGAAATATACGCAGAGAGGAACCACCAGCGCAACTGTCATGAACAGTGTGGTATCAACTGTTCCGCGGGCCAGTGAGTTAACGATTACGAGAGTTATTACCCACAGATAAAGCGATATGCCCATGAAGTGGTTGAGCACATATATCGTGCGGTATTTGGTGGCAAAATCCTTCATTGCGGAACGGGCGCCTGCCATCCAGGCTATTACGATTATAAGAAGCCATGCATAGCAGATCTGGTGGTAAAGTACTGTCTTTCCGCCGAAATACGACGGATTGACGAATGTAAGCATCATGAAGATGGCCGCTGCGAAGAAAGATATGATCATCGTAACATGAGTCGGCCCTACGGATTCGTAATATGCTGACTTTATCGCTTCGCGGTCATTGTTTTTCGGCTTGAAAAGATATCTCAACATGTCTCTCATGCCTTATCACCTCCTTCACTCTCGGGCGCAAATTCGAATACGTCATCGTCGGTCCCGCTTTCTTCAGAAAGGAGCTGATCTTTTATATTTGCCGTTATCCGGCCGTAGTCCCGGATCATGTCCTCGTGATTTGCGAGGATATACGCCTCGCCGTTTTCCTTGGCGGCCATTTCGAGAGCCTTGGCCTTTTCGGAAAGATCGGATATGCCGATCATCTTGGAGGTGCTCTTCAACGCGTGGACAAAGATCTCGTAATTGTGCCAGTCGCGGATATGGAAATAGTTCTTCATGGACGCGATCTTATCAGATGCCTCCGAGGCGAACTGTATAAGGAGCGATTTATAGAAATCCCTGTCACCGACACAGTATTTCAGTCCGGCTTCCGTATCTATGCCGCACTTCTTAAGTTCTTCCACAAAATCCTTCTCCTCGGCAGGGGAGGCAGCCTCAGGCTCCTCATCCTCAAATTCAACGTCCTGTACCACGCCGTCGTCATCGACATAAGTGACAGAGGATTTCGGAAGGACCTGCCTCAAAACACGTTCAAGTTCATCGATCTCAACGGGTTTGCTGACAAATCCGTCAAAGCCTTCCGACAGGAACATCTGCTTGGCGGAACTCATGGCATTAGCCGTAAGCGCCACGATCGGGATAGATCCGTTCAGACCTGCCACGTCGGTCCTGATCCTCTTCATCGCTTCGACACCGTCCATGCCGCTCATCATGTGATCCATGAAGATGATATCGAAAACCTTCTCACGGCAGATATCGATGGATTCCTGGCCTGAAGTTACGGTATAGACCTTCATGCCGTATCTTCCGAATATGCTCTTTGCGACGACGAGGTTCATTGATTCGTCATCGACGACGAGAGCCCTGACGCCTTCGCAGCGCATCTTCTTGACGCGCTCCTCCTTGCTGTCTACCGTGGAATTCAGGATCGATACGACAGGGAAGCAGTAGAAAGGCTTCTCGAGCACCTTAACATGTGTGTTCTTCGGCAGTACGATACCCTGGTTTGCCACAACCGCGACGACCATGGTCTTGCCGAGTTCCTCTATGAGCTTAACGTTGTCGTTATACTCCTCCTCAGCTATGAAGAGGTGGGTAAGATGAACGGAATCCCTTAAGAGCTTAAGGTTCTCGGCGTTGTTTACGCGGTGCATCTGTACGCCGAGACCCTTAACGATATTGAGTACCATTGAGTTGTAGTAGTCCCTGACTGCAGGGTGGTCATATTTCTCGAAATGGAGGAACGCGCCCAGACAGAGCTTGTCAGGAGCCGCAACGGACATACAGCTCAGAGGATCGACGACACGCTGGGGGATGCTGACGGTTACGGTCGTTCCCACATCGGGCTTGCTGTCGATAGTCATGAAGCCTCCGAGGAGGGATACGAATCCGGAGGTGATCGCAAGACCCAGACCCAGACCGCCGCCCTGACGGGTACGGCTTGAATCGGCCTGATAGAAACTGTCGTAGACTTTCTCGAGTTCATATTCGGTCATGCCTTTTCCGGTATCGGTAACCTCAATACAGAGGTTGATGCCGTACTCGTGATTGACGGTGGTGATCCTCACATACACGCCGCCTTTCTGCGTGTATTTGAGGCCGTTTGTGATGAGAGCTTTAAGGATCTTCTTGAGCTTTGCCACGTCAGTGTTCATGACTGCGGGAATAGAAGGATCAACGTCGATGATAAGCTCGACCTGCTTCGGTTTATATTGCTTGACATCGGTTACGAGATCATGAAGAACGGAAGAGAGCATATAGTCTTCGTTGTTGCAGACTGCCTTTTTTCTGTCGATCTCGGAATAATCGAGGATATCGCTGATCTGGTCGGCAACCTTACGGCCTGCGTCCCTTACCGCGATGAGGTCGCCCTCGACCTCGCGGTGCCTGGACTTGTCGATGCAGAGACTTGTAAGTCCTATGATCGCGTTGACCGGGGTTCTCAGCTCATGTGACACATTCGCAAGGAAATCGTTGAGATGGATGGTAGCCTCTGTAAGCTGTTCGACCTCATCCTTGGATTTGTTCATAACCTGTATCCAGTGGTCAATGATGACCTTTGCAAATCTTCCGATGAAATAGACCATGCAGATGTGAAGGATCGAACGTGTTATAAGGAGCACGTCAAAGACCTCACCCGAGAGTATCATGGTGACAAGCTCATAACCCATCGTCACATAGTAGGTGAACTGGCAGAGAGTAATGAGCGGCTTCTTGCCGGTCATGGTGTTGAGCATTATGACTGCAGCCATTACGAGAGCAAGGTCAAAGGTGCTTGTCTGATGGATACCGTAGAAAAAATAACACCCCATCATGAGGATCGCGTATACCCAGATACGGACATTGGCAGGGGTGTTATGTCTTATATGAAGGAACCAGGCCATACTGATCCCGACGATGATTATCATGATCGCCCATTTCTCCCATCCGAGAAGAAGGGATTCGACAATGAGGATTATGGCAAAGATCGTATAACTGATAAGAAGCGTAAGGTGGGAGGTCTGGAACAGATCGTCGTTTGATTTTGCCGTACTCATAAGATCAACCTCTCAGTTTGTAGTCTGTATCTTCTTCGACGATATCCAGCATGATCTCGGCGAATCTGGGATCAAACTGGCTTCCGGTTCCAAACCGGATCTCGTCTTTTATCATCTCCTGTGTAAGGTGTGTCCTGTAGCTTCTGTCGCTGGACATCGCGTCATAAGCGTCGGCTACGGCTATTATCCTGGCCTCTTCGGGGATCGCGTCGCCTTTTATGCCTGAGGGATATCCCGTGCCGTCATATCTTTCGTGATGATGCATGGCGCATAACTCGAATTTAGGATCGCTTTCTATATTTTTCAGAATAGCGGCGCCCATCTGCGAGTGCTTTTTTATAAGCTCATATTCATCCGGAGTGAGCTTTCCGGGTTTGTTCAGCACCGTATCCGGAATACCGATCTTTCCGACATCGTGCATGACCGCGAGCATGTATATCTCGTCAAGTCTTGCATTCGAATAGCCGGCCCTTCTTGCGATCATCCTCGAATACTCCGCAACACGGCTTGAATGACCTTTGGTATATTCATCCTTGGTGTCTATTGCCGCGGCAAGAGCGCTAATGACCTGAAGGAAGCGGTTCTTGTTCTCGCGGGTCTTCTGCTCGACCTCGAAATACAGCTGGTTCTGGAGAGATACGAGTTCGATCAGGTTATTGACCCTGAGCCTCAGGACTTCTGGAACGAAAGGTTTTCTGATGAAATCCATCGCGCCTAACGACAGTCCTTCTCTCTCAGTGCCTTCACTCTCATCAGCCGTGAGGAAGATAACGGGTATCTTCGATGCGGCTGTCTCAAGAGAATGCAGTTTCTTTATCGTCTCAAAACCGCCCATTCCTGGCATCTTTACATCAAGCAGGATAAGGTCAGGCATAACAGATTCCTTCCCGAGATAATCGAAAAGAGCCTCACCTGATTTCAGCGCTATGACGCGCATTCCGCCTGCGCTCAGGATCTTTCCGGCCACCTGAAGATTGATCATATCGTCATCCACGACGACGACCTTCTTTTCCAGAGCGGTCTTAACATGTTCAGCGTTGTTGCCGATGAACTCCGTCTCGTATGAGATCTGAATGCCGGAGATGTTCTTTTTCTTCCAGCTGCCGAGCAGATGGTTCATGACTTTATCAATGGAATCAGCCCTTATATCTGTGAGAAAAACAAAATACTGATTCCGGTTGTTTCTCATGAAGATATCGGACTTGCGGAGCGAACCTCTTATGTGGTTGCCGAATTCATCAACGCTGTCATTGAAAGCGGCATCGGCATTTCCGTCTTCCGGGGCAAGGGTGAAGAGGACCTTGCAGGCATTTATATGATGTCTGATTATGTATCTGATGACATAACGGTAAACAGGTGAGAAGGCATCCTTGTCGAGCTGGAGCGCAACGTCCCGGATGGAGCGTTCACCAAGTATCTCGGAGATTGCTTTAATGTCGAGGACCGGAGTCCCGTTACCGTCTTCCGTATCATCATTATATAGACCGTATCCGTGCTTGCCGTTCTTTTTGACGGTATAAAGTGATTTGTCGGCGAGCTTTAAGAGAGCGTTGTAATCATTGCCGTATCTGGGGACGAAGATTCCTCCGATCGAAGCTCCGAGCGGTATGCTCATATCATCGCCCATGAGCTCTTTTGCTTTTTTTGTGATATCCGCGTTGATCTTTGCAGCAATGTCCGCAACGGCCTTTTCCGAAGTGACACCAGATGCGAATGAAGTGAATTCGTCACCGCCGATCCTTCCGCATTTACTTCCCGAAGGAACATTTTTCTTTATTATCTCCGCGCATGCTATGAGCACCTTATCGCCCATCTCATGGCCGTAGATATCGTTGACGAGCTTAAATGAATCAAGGTCGATCATCATGAGACAGCCGGTATTCTCGGAACACATCCTGGAAAGCTCAACGCCTGTTGCGGCCTTGTTGAGAAGCCCCGTGAGCTTGTCGATCGTGGCCTCGCTCATAAGGCTCTGCATCTCCTGCGAATTCGACATGATATTATCGATCCTGCGGAGGAGCACGTCAGGGTTAAACGGCTTTCTTATAAAGTCGGAGACACCGACCTCAAAGCCTCTTGTCTCGGTATCAACGTCCTCGTCCGCTGTAAGGAAGATGACGGGGGTCTTCATAAGACCTTTCTGCTGCTCAAGCTCTCTTAACTTTCCGAGCGTCTCAAAACCGTCCATCACGGGCATCTTTATATCAAGAAGCACCAGGTCCGGCATACCGTTTCCGTTAACGTATTCGAGAAAAGAATTGCCTGATTTAAGCGCGGTAACACGCATGTTGTTCTTGCTGAGGATGTGACCTGCCATTTTAAGATTGGCAGTGTCGTCATCGACAACGATTATCCACTTCGCCATATAAGATCACCCCAAATATCATAGTAAAGCACTAGTATTTAAAATAATAACATGAAGGGTTTGAGATTTCTCTGTTTTTGTCAGATATCGTTCAAATATATCGATTTTTTGATATCTGCACCTTAACGCTTCCTTAATTCGGATGGCTTTCTATTGCAAAGGCGTTTCCTGAATGGCAAACTAGGCGAAGGTCAGACATGGGGGTAATAGATATGCTTGAAGTTAAGAACGTAACGAAGCGTTACGGCAAAAATGTCGCATGCAATGATGTTTCTTTCACACTTGAACCGGGAACTCTTACGGTCCTTCTGGGACCTAACGGTGCGGGAAAGAGCACTATCATCAAATCGATCATCGGTTTCCTTAAATATCAGGGTGAGATCACCGTAAACGGTATTAACAATAAGACTGTCGAGGCCCGTAAGATACTGGGTTACATCCCTGAGATGCCTTCGCTTTATCCGACTCTTACTGTAGTCGAACATATGGAATTCATCGCAAGGGCTTATAAGCTTACGGATTACAAGGACCGTATCAATCTCCTGCTCGAGAGATTCGAGCTTGACGACAAGCGCAAGAAGTTCGGCGATGAACTGTCCAAGGGTATGCAGCAGAAGCTCAATCTCTGTCTGGGACTTTTGCCCGATCCCGAGATCATTCTTCTGGACGAGCCTCTGCTCGGTCTTGATCCTCATGCGATCAAGGAACTTAAGAATTATATCGAGGAGATGCGCAGGGCAGGTAAGACCATGCTCATAAGTACCCACATCATCGACAGTGTCGATATGCTCTGGGACAGGACCATAATCATGCAGGGCGGCCGGATCAAGGCTAACGTCACAAGAGGCGAAGTCGATGAGAGCGGCAAGACACTGGAAGACTTGTTCTTCGAGGTTACGGAAGGTATAGAGAAGTCATCCGTAACAGGAGACGGGGAGTCACAGCAATGAGATTGTTTCTTTATTATTTCTCGCACACTCTTCTTAACACCATTAAGAAGCTGATGAAGACTTGGGTTGCCTTCATCGTTATCATCATGCTCTTCGGTGCCATGATGGGTTTTGCCGGTTCTCTCTTTAAGTCTAAGGATAATGGAACGGAAGATACTGACAGCGGTGTTGCCGTGGAGCTTTCGGAAGATGCTGAAGAAGACAGTGCTGATACTTTTACGGGTGAATGGAGCCTGTCCGGCATGATGACGAAGTATGGCATTAAGAAGGAACAGGTCATCGATATTGCCATTTCCGCTATTTTCCTGCTATTGCTCGCCACCAATATCATCAACGCACAGAATTCGAGCAAGATCTTTCTGCCTGCGGATGTTCCGATGCTCTTTGCGTCTCCTCTGAAGCCGCAGTCCGTTCTGATGTTCAGGCTTATATCAACTCTCGGCTCATCGCTGTTCATCTCGCTGTTCATGCTGTTCCAGCTTCCGAACCTGATATACAACATCGGGCTTTCCGCATGGGCAGCTGTCTCACTCGTTATAGTCTACGCGCTGATACTGGTATTCAGCACTCTGGTCCAGGTCGTCTTCTATACGATCACATCAAAGATGAAGAACGGCACCGGCAATATCAAGAATTTCCTCGCTGCCGTTTACGGGCTGATCGCTGTCGGATTTGCCGTATTCGTTTACGTCAGGAAGGTCAGCGTTGTTGAAGGCTTATTTGCGTATTTCGCAAGCCCGTCAACACACTGGGTTCCTTTCTGGGGCTGGCTCAGAGGCATCTCCTACTATGCGGCTGCAGGTGACACAACATTGTCTCTTATCTACCTGGGACTCTTTATTGCGGCATGCGCCGTTCTTGTACTTTTCGTATGGAAGATGAAGGCGGATTTCTACGAGGATGCCATGTTTGCCGCAGAGCATAAGGCTGAACAGATCGAGAGCGCAAAGATGGCTTCGAAAGGCGCTGTTGTCGTAAGAGACAAGGAGCGCAAGGGAAAGATCGACAGGGAAGGCTTTAATTACGGAAAAGGCGCGAATGTCTTCTTCTACAAAGCAGTCTTCAACAGGTTCAGATTCGCGAAGCTCAGGTTCCTCTCGACAACCATGATCATCTATACGGTAATAGCGGGTGTCGTTGCCTGGCTGGCAAGAACCGCTCCGTTTGATGACGCATTCTTCATTCCTGCCGCCGTTCTCGGAGCAATGGCTTTCTACAGGACACTGGGTGACCCGATCAGGGAAGATACATCACGTGACTTCTTTATCCTGATCCCGGAAAAGCACTATACGAAGATCATCTATTCGCTCCTCGGCTGTCTTGCCGTCACGGCAATAGACCTGACACTTCCAATGGTCTTATCGGCGGTCATTCTCGGCGCAAACCCGTTAAGCGTTATTGTATGATCTCGCTGTCGCTCCCCAAGGACCAGATGCAGACGATCTCGTTTATCGTCCAGATGATGTTCTTCTATTTCGGTCTTACACCGTCCGCCGCGGCAGTCATCATCGGAGTCCTTTTGGGACACGTCTCTATAGCAGTCCTTATCGGAGCCGCGATTAACTTCGTTATCGGGTTCCTGGTATCGCTCCTTCTGCCTCTGGTGCTCGGCAGGAAATAAGCTTTAACTCAGGCGTGAAGAAAGGTTATTGCCGGTGCTTCAAAAAGCACGGCAATAAGCCTTGCTGCAGAAACATAGATGCACATCTATATATTAATACGCGCAATAAATATATATTTTACATATTCCGCTTTTGACGATAAAATACAGGCGTTACGATTCATTTTGCATAAAGAACTGAGGCGGAGAAATATATGGATGT
>CACYRM010000048.1 GCA_902776845.1 Oscillospiraceae bacterium | reverse complement strand
AGCATATCAAGATCCCTGCCGAGGTCACCGATCTCATCGCGTCTTTTAAGCTTGCTCTTCGCAGTAAAATCCATTTTCGCGATCCGGCCTGAGACACCGGAAAGCTTCTGGACGGGTCTTGCAAACAAAAAAGTATAGATAAAAGAACAGAGAAGCGAGACAAAAACAATTGCCGCGATGATCATCGGAAGCGTCTTCTTCAGCGCTTCCCAAAGAACATTCTCGCCTTTCTGCGACCAGAGACAGACAACAGTATATTCATTCTTGATCGCCTGATTGAAAAAAACATGTTCGGAGATCTGGAAATTCATCTCGGCTTCACTGTCAGGACCGATAAGCTGCTTTACATCCCATCTTGTCCTCAGCGCATATTCCGAACCCGGGACAACAGCCGGGAGCCTGTTCGGGTCATCATTATCACCCTTATAGAAAACTATGTGGCAGTCGTTTGCCAGAATAAAGTCATCGATCATCTGACTGCAGTCCCTGAACCTGACCTCAGCGAGATCTTCAGTCAAAGCGGCAAACGCCTTCTCCATCTCGGTCCTTCTGACCATATTCCAGGTTAACGGGGTAGCCCTGTAGAGCAATGCATAGATCAGCACACCAAACATCACCTGTACGGTGAATGTGATCAGGAAGACCTTGAAAGATAATCTGTCAGTTATCCGTTTGCGCGACACGGTACCCACGGCCTCTCACTGTCTCGATCACGCCTTCGCCCACCTTGTGACGCAGGTTCTTGATATGGCTGTCAACTATACGTTCATCCACGATCGCGCTGTAATCCCAAAGCATCTCTAGAAGACGCTCCCTCGTGTACACACGGCCAGGATTCTCTATAAGTATCTGCAGGATATCGTATTCTTTGGAAGTAAGCTCGATCTCCTTACCGCCCACCATAACCTTTGCCATGTCAGGAATCATCATTATGTTTTTATAGATAACTTTTGCACATTCCCCGGCAGATGATGACGTGTCACGCCTCAGTATCGCTTTCACCTTGCGCAGGAATACCGGCATGGAAAACGGCTTTGTGACATAGTCGTCTGCGAGGGAATCATAACCTTTGACCATTGACTTCTCGTCATCCAGAGCCGAAAGAAATATAACAGGCACATTTGACTGCTTCTTCACGAATTCGCAGACACCATAACCGTCGATTTTCGGGATCATAATGTCTAGAATGACAAGATAGGGCTTTTCTTTCTCGAAAAGGCTGATGGCGGCAACTCCGTCCCCTGCCTCAACGACAGAGTACCCGTCGTTTTTAAGGTAGCTTGCCAGAAGCTGCCTTAATTCAGGTTCATCCTCAACGATCAATATCTTGCTCATATTGAGATTATAGAATACTTTTATGGATTTTATGTGCAGAACAGATAAGGATTATTACACAGGCTCCTAACACTGCCGTGGTGATTATGCCCGCCTCGATACCGTATTCGCCGCCGTTCAGTATGTTTGAACCAACGGACTTCATGTCAAAGACTGCCGCAACGATCTCATCATTACCGCTTAAGTTCAGTCCGAGAATACTGTAGAGAATGTAGTTCCAGACCGAATGAAGCCCGCATGCGGCCCAGATGCTTTTGAACCTGATCGTAAGAAGAGAAAAGATTACCGAGATAAGGATAAGGTTGACTACCGCAACTGCAGTGATCAGGGGAGTACCGCCTGACATATTTGAAAGATGAGGGATCGTAAACAGCGCGGCACTCACACCGACCGTAACAGGAACTGAGGTCTTATTGATCAGAAGCTGATGAACAACGCCCCTGCAGAGAACCTCTTCCATAGCGCCCTGTAAAATGAAGCAGATGAACATGACCGCAACCATTTTAGTGTCAATGTTTTCGAATACTCCGTTAAATCTGACCGCTCCCGTAAGGATGACGCCGGCTGTGGAGATCAATACAAGAACAGCTCCGACCGCCATGCCTGTCAGGTACGTTACCGGATTACCCGTGAATCCCATATCCTTTATCGTCTTCTTCTGAAACAGCTTCCAGAACAGCCAGATTGCCACGATAAAGACCGCATATCCGAAATATGTGATAAGCATAATGGTCTTCGCATCGAACATCTCGCCCTTAAGAGGATTCAGGCCGCAGGCGAAATGCACGCCCAGGACCAGAGCCTCCCCTATCAGTTCCGAACCGAATTTGCAGACCCAGAAGAACAGTATGACCTTGATCACATACAGGATCTTGGGCATTTCCGTACGGTTGTTAAAGGGGCTGATGTTCTTTATGAAGTTAATTATCTTGCTCATGTATATCTCCTTATTTGGGGCGCACTTATACTGAGGTCCGGCTCCCCCGGACCTTTTTGGGGTTCATTTTGTTTTGAGATTAGTTCAGATCAGACCGGGAATCCGTTGACCAGGAAATAGATCAGCATGGAAATAAGATCTATCGCCAGCAGGATACCGAATCCTATGAGGAACCATTTAAGGGCCGTTTTCGCCCGTTTGCCGTTTTTCTCGGTAAGGACCTTCTGGTCTATCACATCGGCCATGGTCTTATGGTCATCTGTCCTGACCGGCTCGATTCCTTTAAGAAGATAATCCGTAGTCACATCGAAAATATCACTCATGATCACGACCTTGTCGAGATCAGGAGTCGCCTGTTCACTTTCCCACTTCGAGACAGCCTGCCGGGATACTCCGACAGCGTCTGCCAGTTCTTCCTGGGACATACCTTTCGATTTTCTAAGACTCTGTATTCTGTCAGCAATCGTCATCTGATTCCACCTCCGGGATTTGATGTCCCGAGAATAGCAATTTCTCCCTTAACATATCCACCAACCGGGGCTTGAACTTTGTCAACCGGCGGTTGCAACCCTGTATTTACGGGCATTTCCGTCCAATTGCTATTATATTACATTGCCTGCGAATGTCACTCCGGACTCTCCGGTTTTTTGATGTGTCCGTTAATGTAATCGATGTCCTTTTTGACCTTGAAGGCATCGACCGCGTATGCCAGAACGAGCACGATGCCGACATAGATGAACGCCATCCAGAAGTTGCTCGGGAAGAACCATCCGGCGATAAAGCCGAACAGCATTACGATTCCCGTGAAGACAAAATATTTGATAATATAGCTGACGATGATCGGGAGATTCAGGAACTCATCGAAAAGGAAATTCACGACCGTTATGATCAGCGCAAGTCCGAACAGCAGCAATACAAGCCCGATCTCGGCCGTGATTCCCGACCAGATTATCGAGCAGGTGAAAACAGCGAGTATCATCAGCGCCGCAAGTATGCAAGTGTCCTGAAGTATCTTTCTCATGGCAATCCTTTAGAACCTCCGCTTTATGTCATGCAGATATTTGCGCGAGACTATGAGCCTTTCGCCGTTATCAAGAGTTGCCTCGAGGTGGCTGTTCTTGAGCTGGCGGATGCCCGTAAGGTGAGAAGTGTTCATGACGCAGGTTCTGGAGATCCTGACGAGGTCAGAATCCTCCGTGATCTTATCGATCTCCGCCATTGACGCATCAAGCCTGAAGACATCCCCTTTTGTGTACAGGAACACTTTTCTTTCAACATTTTCGAGATAATAAACATCAGACAGCGCGATCCTTACCTGCCGTTCGTCCGTGAACGCACTGAAACTCAGGTCAAGGCTTTTGATCCGCTTGATAAGCCCTCTGACCGACTCGGTGTATTCAGGATATTCGATTGTGACAGTTAAGGGTTTGCCCTCAGTCTGTCTGGTTACTATCTGCATTTAACCTGCCTGTTCCTGTATCTTTATGCTGCCGATAACCTCAGCGGCTTCCGCCCTGAACTTGCGTGAACAAGCCGCATAGACGATAACGCCAAGGAAGAATGCCATATTAGTGTACCTTATCAGCATGCTTATTTCCGTTGTATAAGAAGATAATAACTGACTTCCGATCAAATTGCTAAACATATGCACGAGAGCGCCCGCAAGAATGCTCCGGTTCGTCTTTACATATACGAAGGATACGAAAACACTAAGCATCATGACGCTCGGCACGAACATCACCGCGTGAAAGACTGAATCCTTGAGGAGATTATACTGGGCCTGTCCCGGAGTAAAGTACCACGGCAGATGCCAGATTGCCCAGAAAAAACCGAGTATCAGTGAACCTTTAATGAACCCGAACTTCAACAGCAGCCTGTCGAGCGCATAACCTCTCCATCCGAACTCCTCGTTGAGAGGTCCGGAGATGAGCGAGAGCAAAAGTACCAGCAGGATATTCAGGGGATTTGCCCTGATCGCCTTGATGTAATCCATCGTCGGCATCTCAAAGCCAAGCAGACCTACACCTATGGCAATGCTTATTGCGGAAAGCGCGGTAAAGACCGCGATCGTGACGAGAGGCCATTTGAGCCCTGCCTTCCTGAAACTGAAGCAGCGCCGGAAATAATCTTTTTTCTTATCCTTGGGATATGTCAGGAAGACCAGGAACAATGCGACCACAGAAGGCGCCCCGCCGCCGAAATAGAACACGAACGTTCCAGCCCCCGTATCCGTAAATCCGAACACGACCGATATAAATCCGCAGATCCATGTCCATGCGAGCGTCAGAATGAAGAACAGCACCAGGTATTTAGTTGACATCCAATTTTTCTTCATAGGAACACCTCCCGTCAGTGTGAGTCTAACGGAAGGTTTTTGCGGAATCTATATGCGTATACGGATGTTGCGAAAAGCGTAACGCGAAGTGCAAAAAAAAAGTTTGAATCCGGTTTTTGTCCGCGCTAAATTTTCTTTGATGTAATAAAACATGGATTTTTCGATAGTTTATGACAGATTTTCGATGATTTCTGTCATTTTCGCCCTCGAAAACAGCATTTTATTACATCAAAAATGTCCGGGAATTATCCTGATAATTCAAATGACGTAGAATTTATTACACGGATTGTTCCGAAGCCAGTTGCTTTTCTTTTTTGTTAGTTATGACAGCCAATACCATGTAAACGATTGCCATAATAAAGACAACAGCAAAGATGGCATAAAAGACCTCGGCACCGCTCATCAAGTCATTAAGCCAGATAATGGGAGCTACAGTGATCAGGGCATCAGCAAGGACTATGATCGCAGCTGCCATCCTGAATGTTCTGCACTTGGATGCAGGTCTTCTCGCAGTGATCTTTGTGCTTATGCCGTTAAATACGATCGATACAACTGCCGCATCTATAAGCACGAAAGTGCCAAGACATATCAGCATCCCGTAAAGGAAGATATCTTCGGAGTTGCTGGCACCTAACATCATGGCAAGCGGACCCACAAAGAACATCATTCCGCCGATTACAAATGACGGTAAGTTTACGATAATGAGCAGGATGCAGGTAATAAGTCCGATAACAAAACACGCTTTTCTCGGTCCGGCCTTTACGTCTGCAAGAGCAGGAGCAACTGTCTGGGGAAAGGCCCGGGGTGCTGTCTGAACAGGCTGCATCATCGGCACCGGCTGAGGTACAGGCTGCATCACCGGTGTAGGTTGTACTACCGGCACCGGCTGAGGTATGGGCTGCTGCACCGGCTGTGGAGCCGGTTGTTGTACCAGCTGTTGTACCGGTTGGGACGCAGGTTGTTGAGCAGCAGGTGCTGCCGCCTGAGCAAGAACAGGTGTTCCGCAGCTGGAACAAAACTTTTCCTTATCTCCTACCGATGAGCCGCAATTAGCACAATACATATTTATCCCCCGCCTCTCGAAAATATCACGCAATTGATATTCTACAATAATGCCGTATCTTCTGTCACTTGAGAATTATCAGACAAGTTATTGTTCAATATAAAAATTCGGCTACAGGCTCTAGGAATTGATAGATATCATCCGACCAGAATGATGCCCACATAAGAACTGAAAAAATCATTCCGATAAGAGACGCGATGAGTCCGATAACAGCCAGCACCTTAAGTCCGCTGTTTTTCCTGGCCAGACTGATTATCGAGATGACCGTTCCGGCAAGACCGGTTATAACACTGACGGCATTTACGAATATGATCCACGCAAAACCCAGAGTAACCATGCCCAATACAAACCCGGCGATTGCTGTTCCTTTAGACTTTCTGACCGGCGAACCGCTATAGCTGTTATACATAAGATGATTCTCCTTTTACAATCTATCCTTACAGATCGAATTCCCCTTCATATTCCATCGAACGCATTTTGCATGTTCCGTCAAGCTTTTGGAACTCTCCGTAACGGACGAAATGAAGGCCGCATTTCTCCATGACATGACCGGAGGCTTTATTCTGCTCAACATGGCTGGAAGCAAACTTCCTTATTCCGAACTCTGTCTGCGCAAAACGGATCATAGCTTTAGCCGCTTCAGTCGCATAACCGAAGCCCCACTGATCTCTGCGCAGGTTATAACCGAATCCCCATCTTTCGCTGTCGCCTCTGTGAGGGCCGGTGCTCCCGCAACCGATCAGTTCGCCGGTATCCTTTCTGACAAATCCGAAAAGATAATCGTCATCATCTTCCAGCGACTTCAGCCACCGGGTCACCTGCTCTTTGGAGGTATAAGTATGGTAGACCATATATCTTGTTACCTCTTCGTCGCTGACCCATTTATACACGGCATCACAGTCGTTCAGCGTCAACGGACGGAGGATAAGTCTTTCTGTTTCCAACACATAGTTATGCATAGGCTCAGTTAAATGTTCCCGGATGAAGCGGAATATATTAACAAAAGGAGCATGCCAATCGCATAGATTAGCCAGACCGCCAAGTAGATTCCCCAGAAGATCGAGAATCCGATAGCCGAGTATTTTGCCGCACGGCTGAGCGCGGAGCTGGTCTTGATCCTGAAGGTGTGGTAACCTCCCTGATTGAGGTACTCGAGGATCTTCTTTCTGTTTTTCGATGCCATGACCAAAGCAACGAAGCTTGCTACAGGCAAAGATGAGATAGCGCCGGATACGATCGCCTTGGTGAGGAATTCATTTGCCAGTTTCAGATAAGCCGGATCATTATGTATAGGTTGTGTCTGATACACAGGCTGCTGATACTGCGCCTGCTGATAGTTGTTGTTTTCCATATTATTCTCCCTTATTCCAAATGTTGCCCTATTGCAACATCTGAATTATATCAGATTCTTTATGTTCCTGCGCATTACCTTTCAGCTTGTCATAGAAGATACAGAGCATCTCTTTATGACATACATTTGGATCATCTCATTAAAGTTTTCACTGTAAAACTCTTCTTTAAGTACACCGCCGCATTTCTTTATAACTCCTGACGAAGCCGCATTTTCCTTATCACAGGAAACCAGAACTTCCTTTATGCCGACTTTATCGCAGACCTTCAATCCGGCATTAAGCATCTCCGTGGCATAGTGTTTTCTCCGTTCGGCAGGTCTGACCGAGTAGCCGATATGCCCTCCCTCTTTTCTGAGGAAATCATTCAATGCCAGACGTATATTGATCATTCCGACGATCCGGTCATCTTCTTCGCGGACATAAAAATATGTCAATGACGGAACCCTAGGATCCGGGATATTTGCTATATCAATATCACCCAGGATCTTTTCGAGCCATTCCTCATAAGTGGACTCACTTAAGAAACGGTCGAGTGCGCCGCTGCCGTTGATCTCCGAACCGTGATCATAGAATTCCTGTATGTATTCTTCTGCCTTTTCTTTGTAAGTAATATCAGGAAAAACAAGCCTCATGTTCATTCCCTCCCCATGTATTTTCGAATATTATGATTCATTAACCAGTTTCCCCGTAATGTGTTCGGGAATCAGCTCAAGGCACTGCGCTCTGGGAAGCGCATTCGTGAGTTCGTGCTGAATATATTCCTCATCGTCCGTGAACTTCCTGCACAGATTCTCACCGATCAGCTTTGCTTTCTCATTATCGGTAACGAATTCGATCCTTCCGAAAACAATAACCGAATTAATGTTAAGAGCCCATTCTCCTTCTTTCCGGAAACCTTCATCCATAACACAGTAACTGACCTTATTGCACCTCGTCAGCGCATCGATCTTATGTCCTTCTTTTGCGCCGTGAAAATACAGTCTGCCGTCATCTTCGCAATACCAGTGATCAAGAGGAATGCCGTAAGGATAGCCGTCATCACCGATCATGGAAAGGACACCCCTCGGCTGCTCTTTCAGAATGCGGATGCATTCATCTTCACTTATCTGCTGTTTAAACCTGCGCATTTTTCTGAACATAATTCTTCTCCTTTTATCTCCGGCTCATTATCTCATCAATTATATTCCCTTGGGGAATTCCTTTGCAAAATATACGATATAATATAGCCTGTTCGAAAAAGGGATAAACAGGATGTTGTCAAAATAAAATGATATGAACAGTATAAACGATGCGAAAACAGTAAATGAGCAGTATTCCTCCTCTGAACGCCTGAGCACGAGGATCTCTATTCACGACAAATACTCGACTAATAAGATGGGATTCGGCAACTGGATCTTTTCCAATTACGATATCCGTAACGGCATGAAGGTGCTCGAGCTCGGATGCGGAACTGGAAGCATGTGGAAAGGGCACGAAGAAGTCATCCGCCCGTGTTCACAGCTTGTTATTTCCGATTATTCTGGAGCAATGGTGAACACGGCCCGTGAGACGATCGGAGAATACCCGAATATCATCTATAAACAGATCGACATTATGGATATACCTTTTGAGGATAACAGCTTTGATGCCGTGATCGCAAACATGATGCTTTATCATGTGCCCGATATAACAAAAGGTCTTAACGAGGTCAGAAGGGTGCTTCGACCGGGCGGAAGTTTTTACAGCGCCACATTCGGTATACACGGAATAATGGAATACCTGTCCGGTATCTTGTCGGAATTCGGAGTTAAAGACGGCACAAGCATGACATTTACCCTTCAGAATGGGGCGTCAGTGCTGGGAGAAATCTTTTCGGATATAACAAGGAAAGATTACAAAGATTCCCTCGCTGTAACAGATCTTAACGATCTCTTGGAATATATTTATTCTCTTCAGAGCATGACAGCTTTAAGTTCTATTCCGAGGGATACGATAAAGGAAACGCTTTCCCGTCACATGAAAGACGGCGTACTGACCGTTCCGAAAGAGTATGGAATGTTTATATCAAAGTAAACGGTTCAAATAGCGGTCTGTTTCCGCTATTATATGTTCAGGAGAAAACGGACCGGGGATTTTAACATGGATACAATAGTTGCCGACAATTTAAAGAAGCTCAGGGAAAAGCACTCGCTTACCCAGGAAGCGCTTGCGGAAGAACTGGGTATTACGCCGATCATTGTTTATATGTGGGAGGCGGGCCGCCTTCCGATTGAGTATAAGACATTGGTAAGGATCGCGGATTTTTACGATGTAACCGTGGAATCATTATTGGAAAACGAAGCAGAGGCTGAAGCTAAGCCTTCCGCATCAGATAAGGTAACCTTTAATTGCAGGATCTGTGGCGGAGATCTGGTCTATGACTATACTGAGGCTACCTGCAGATGCGCGAACTGCGGAAACAAATGGTCCATTGCAGAGCTCTATCCCAGATACGCGCGTGTGATCACGACCATTAACAAAGCTGCAAGGATCCTGGAGAAAAAGACTGATCTTGCTTCCGCTGATGAGGCCAACCTCCTGTTCAAACAGGCCATAGAAGAGTGCAGCAAATATAATGACGCAGTTTCTGTCGAACTTATCAAGATCTGCAATGAGGGACAGGAAAAAGCTGAACAGTTGGAGATCTACTGCAGAGGCAAGCATTTTTTCGAGAATAAATCTTACAAAAGCGCCGTGGCTGAACTTGAGAAAGTCCGCGGCTTCAGAGATGCTGATGAGATGCTTAGGCGCTGCAAAAGGAAGCCTGAAGCATAACGGCAGATACCCACATAGCATATTTATTCTAACCGGTGCTTGTCTCAAGAAGCCATAGCCGGATTGTTCAATTTTTTCCTGAATAGTCATTTTCAGGAAATGGTTTAGGAAAAAATGAGCAAAAATACAAAAACGGGTTCCTGGACTGGACGATTCAGGAAAATTCCAGGAAATGCTATTTTCCGCATAGGCAGGCCGGTTTTAATTATTCAGAGCTATATACTCTGACGTACTCTTCATTACATCATCCAATACCTCTTGAGTCCCGGCATCATCATCGCGCTCCAGGGAATGACCGCAGTCCTCATACATATGAAGTTCTATCTCTAGTGTGTTGGCTTTTATCCTGACCTGCGAGACATTGGATCTCTCATCATCAGTTCCGATAAATGCGATAATGCTGCCGTTTTCCACCTCACCGCCGCATGCATCAAAAGCTTCAAGAAGCGGCGTGTACCATATCTGTCTTATATCAAGATCATGCTCCGCGACATATGTTGATGATGCCACGGTTCCGATGCTCTTGCTGACGAAAATGATATCTTCATATCCGTCCAGATCCATATCGTCCAGCTGTTCGGCAGCCTGGGTGCAGGCAGGCTCAGTAAACATATTCTTAGGAAGATCATTCCACTCGATATACCTGATCTCATAGCCTTCTTTTTCGAGGATCTCACGCGAATGATAGAGCAGGGGCCTGTCTTTGGTATATCCCATTCCGGGAAAAATAACGGCAAGCTTCTTCCCTGCTGAATCATCCGGTATCCGGGAGAGATCATTTTTGAGATTGCAGGCACACATCCCGCTTGCGAGAACGGAAAGCAGTATAAATGAAAGTATTCTTTTCATGATCAGAAGCTCTATTTACCGGTAAAGTTTCCCGTGACTCTTCCCACTGCGATGATATTGCCGGTATTGCCGCTTGCATCGGTGTCAAGCGAATCCATGAATTCCTGTACTTTGGGTGATATGCCATTAACCCCGCCCTTGACCCTTTCGACAGGATTCTTAAGCGCGAAAACATATACCGTATATTTGTGCGTGCTTCCCGGAGGCGGATAAGGTCCAACATAATCCAAGGAAGGCGCCCAGCCTTCAGGAAGCGAAGTCTCGATGATATCACTTGATTTCCAGTGAATGAAATATGCTGTGTCCAGATCGATCATGTAAATAACATAAGTGGATGCGCCCTCTACGGGTTCCCACGAAAGCTCCGGTGAAGCATTCTTTCCGGCAACCGTATTGGCGGTTACTTCATCCCACTTGCCGTCGTGAAGGCTCTGTGAGGTGACTTCAAATGCCGGATAAGCGCTGACAAAAATGTCATCCGAATTGTCGGGTGCCGCTTCGGCAACAGGAGCCTCAGTCTCAACGGGCGCCGCGGGAGCTTCCGTAACCGCTGCCGTTTCCTGTGTGCTGCATCCTGCGGACGCCAACATTAACGCTCCGCAAAGGATCAAAGCCGGTATTCTTTTTGCTTTCATTATTATCCCCTTTCTGTTGAACGGAAAAACAATCAGGATTTTCTTCTTACAGGCAGCCAAATCTCATTATGCAGGCCGCCGCCCTTTTCATCCGGCACTCCGTAACGCTCTATATTATACTCATCAACGAGATCATATTCATCTGCTTCAAAGAGCCATTCACCGAAGATATAACGACGCATCTCCTGGGTGGCTTCAGTCGAATTATCCCTGCACCTGAATTTGGCCCAGACAGTCTCAGGGACCTCGATAACGGTCATACCGTCAGGTACGTTTCCGCCTTTGAAGTCAACCCCGGCAAGGAACAGGAAACGCTCGTCAAACGTGATCCCGTCATAGTCAGAAGACCAGGGTCTGCCTTCAGCATTTAAGACACCATCACAGTCACCGACGCTCACGCCGTAGAATGTATCCGCATTTAATTCTCCGCCATGTTCATTTATAAAATCGTAAACAAATCCCGGGATCTTTCCAAAGCAGGTGTCGTTCTCAAACACATCCGCAACACCCAGTATCTTGAAAGCGGGCATCTTCTCTATTATCACATCTATCTTATCAGCGCCCTTGACCGAGAAAGACAGTTTAAGCGGCAGGAAAACCTTCGCAGGTTTATTCTTCTTTTTGATCTCATTCGGTGTGGCATCGTGGAAACGGCTGAACGCTTTAGCGAAGCTTTCAGGCGTCTCATAACCGTATCTTTCCGCAACATCAATGACCTTGCTGTCTTTTTCGATCAGATCCATCGCAGCAAGATAAAGCCTTCTGTTCCTTATATATTCACCGATCGTGTAGCCGGTGATCATCTGAAAACAGCTCTGCAGATAACCAGAAGACACATGGACTTCCATAGCAACCTCCTTCGGACTCTTAACGGTCATGATATTATCCTCAAGATACATGAGTGTCTTAGTGATAACATCAGCCCAATTCATAAGGTCCTCCTTTTGTATTTGCTATAAAGGTACTATGTTCTGTCCGGCGATTCCTGTCTTATAATCCGGAGTTTTGTCTTGAACAATGTCCTGCCACTCCGCTTTCAAGAACGGCAAAACTCATATCTTCCATATTGATCTCCGCCTGTGCTCCGTACGGCAGGATCGCAACAGGCGATGTATGGCCGAAATTCAGTCCTCCCAGCACAGGCAGGTCAGACAGCTGATACTTTTCCGTTATGACCTTCCTGATCTTTTGGGCATAAGGCTCAAAGGATCCCTTCATGCGCATCTTGCCTATGATGATCCCCTTTAAACTCTGAAGATATCCCTTCTGTCCCATCCAGTCAAAGAATGCCGCCATCTGCCCAGGATCGCAGCATTCAGGTATATCCTCGAAAAAGAATATTGAATCCTCAAAATCCTCTTGTCTTATGAGTGATTCCCCGTACACTTCGCTTAACCGTTTTATCTCCCCGTGGCCTCCGAAAAACTTGCCCTTAACCGTTCCTCTTCCCTGAATGCGGATGTAACCCGGATTGGTCACGTAACTCTTTCTGTAATCTCTTACTGATAATTTATTCTCATCATAAGACCAGTTATCAGAAGGCTCTATCCTTCCGATGATCTCCGGTTCGAAAAACGTCTTTTGGAACCAGTATCTGCTGTAAGGATGCCATGATGGATTCTCTGCTATGTCCGTCAGAAGGTTATCACCATAATAGGTCATGAGTCCTTCACGGAAGCAGAAAAGATGCAGGGTCATGACATCGGAATATCCGCATAAGATCTTGGGGTTGTCTCTGATAACCTTTTTCGAGATGAAAGGCAAAAGAAGCTCCGAGTCGTTTCCTCCGATATTGGCGATCACGGCTTTTACTTCCCTGCTCTCAAAGGCCCAGTTGAAGTCGTCAGCTCTGGCTTCGGGATTATCCCTGAGATATGAAGTTCCCTTAAGAGAATTGGGCGCCGGTATAACGTTCAGGCCAAGCGCACGGAGCCGTTCGCATCCATGCTCATATTTCCACTTAACTTTGGAAGAACCTGCACATCCCCACGACGGACTTATAGTGGCAACCGTATCACCTTTTTGAATTCCTGCGGGCTTAATCACGGTTTAGCCCTGAGTATGCAGACCGTGACCTGTACGGCTGTCTCCGGTGAATCCGTCCAATGCGTGTATCTTCTGCTTCTGGTCGTACATCTGCTTATCAGCCCTTTCAAAGACATCCTTGAATGAACTGTCATTCTCGCGGTCAAATACGGCTTTTCCGTAAGCGATCGATACGCGTTTTGTAATATCGTCAGAAGATTTCCTGTGTTGATCAAGAAGCATATCCAATGCCTCAAGTTTCTCACCGATCCTTGCGTATTCAAGCACTGAAGGAATGATGACAAACTCGTCTCCTCCGATCCTGAATACGGTACTCATCGGGAACGCTTTACAAAGGATCCTTGTAGCAGTTTTTATTGCTTTGTCACCTGCCTGGTGGCCGTGAGTGTCGTTGATCAGTTTCAGATAGTTGAGATCGCACATTATGACAGCAAACTCAGCAGTTCCGCTCTTTATCTGTTCATTGATATATTCTATGGTATCCTCAAACGCATGCTTGTTTTTGACCTTGGTGAGCGAATCGACATAAGCGAGATTTCTCATGGTGACAAGGTCATCTTCCTGTTTCTTAAGAGTCTGTGCGTCCTTTTCTATCCTCTCATCCTGCGCGGCGACCCGTGCCCTGATATCTTCTGATCTGGTCCTGATCTTGTCTATCGCAAGTCTGAAGTTCTTGGAGACTTCACCTACCTCATCGCCGCTCTCAGGAGGCAGTACGACATCGTAATTGCCTTCGCCGATCTCGTTCGCTGCGGCGGCGATCTTTCTTAATGGCCTTGTAATACGCATCGAAATGACTGCAGCGACAACACCGGCAACTGCCGCCATAATTACAGAAGCTATGACCATAATAATAAGCGCATGGTCTCTTTCCCTGTAAATACTGTCGTGTCCGTCACAAAGAACAAACTTCATTCCGTTGCGCAGTGTAACAAAGGCCATAACGCGGTCACGTCCATGGTAACGGTAGCGGATAAGGGAGTCAGTTGTTCTTTCCTGCTCCATCAGTTCCCCGTTCTCGAGTATCTCGTCTTCCTCATCTCCGTGCACATGTTCATGACCCAGGAAGTCCATGTGATAATGGACATCTCCGTCAGCAGCCTTGAGATACATATAACCTGTCTCGTTATATCTTAATGAGTCGACCCACTCGAGAAGCCTCGAGAAACTGATATCAATGCCGATGACCGCGACAGGAATATCTTCCATAAAGACCGGCTCGACATAAGTAATCAGATAATCATCTATGCTGCTGTCATAATAAGGCTCGGTCCAGAGGGCTTTTCCGTTCCTTATCGGTGCGTAATACCAGTACTCCGAGACAGGATCTTCGGCAATCTCCAGCTGGGTAAAAGGTATCGTTATGAAGGTTCCGTCCTCATCACGGCTGTAATATGTGCCTTCATCGCAGTCGACCGGTCCGGTCACGTCAAGGGTGTAATGAATGTAGGCACTCTGGATAACTTCGTTACCCTCGGTCATGTATCTGATAAGATCATCTGATTCATCGATTATGGAATAGCGCAGTCCCGCATCATCCTTAAGAGTCTGCAGATCAGGGATCCTGCTTGCTGTCCACCTGGAAAGCGATCCTACAGCATCCTCGATCCTGAGAAGCTCTGTATCAAGGTCAGAGCCTCTCTCATCACAGAACAGATTCATCTGGGCAACCGCGCCCTTGGTAAGCACATTTCCCATGAACAAAACGCATATAGCCTCAAGACCTAAGGCAAGCACAACGACCACACTGACTATCAATATAATCAGTTTGGTACTAATTGATGAAAAGAAAAGCCTGGTCTTCTTCATTTCCATATGCCCTGATAACG
>CACYRM010000047.1 GCA_902776845.1 Oscillospiraceae bacterium | reverse complement strand
GAGATAGGCTGGATGGCATCAGTACCGCTTTCTCTGGGAGAGCCGCCCCTTGCGTGTCCGATGGCACATGTTCCCGTCAGTGCAGACAGCGTGACTTCATCGAAAACATCAGTTACCAGACCCGGGGCTTTGTGTACCAGGAACGTTCCGTCATCATTGACTGCGATTCCCGCAGATTCCTGACCTCTGTGCTGCAACGAGAAAATGCCGTAGTAAGTATCTCTCGTTACGTCCTGCTTACTGCCCTTGATGTCATAGCAACCGAAAACTCCGCTCATGTGCTTTTAGCCGTCCTTTACTCTGGTTAATATAAGTTAATGGATCTTTATCCAGTAACAGTTAATTCATTTCAGCGATCTTCTGCTGAAGCCTTGCGTCCCTCTCCTCTACCGATGTTGCGAGACCTGCCTTGTAATCCTTGATGGCATCTGAACCGTTGCATAAAGCGCATCAACGCCTGCGAGAGCGCCGCCCTTGCAGGGAACGCCGATTACGGGGAGCGCCGTATTAGCGGCAAGAACGCCGCCCAAATGTGCGGCAAGACCTGCTGCCGCGATAATTACCTTAAAACCTTCGGCTTCTGCGCCTCTTGCAAGAGACATGGCCTTGTCGGGTGTCCTGTGGGCAGATGCTACAGTGGCTTTGAATCCAACGCCGAACTTGTTCAGCATCTTAAAGCATCCTTCCATCACGGGAAAATCAGAATCGGAACCCATTACTACAAGAACTTTTGCGTCAGCCATATACGGTACCTGCCTATAAAAAATCTATGCGGCGTTACTCATCGCCTTGCGCCCATCCGAGACGGTCCATAACCCTGAAATATTCCTCCGATTCCCACTCGTAAGGCTTCGGACAGAAGTCATTTCCGGGGCGCGTGGAAGTCTGGGAATAAGGATAAACCCTCAGTCTATAGTCTACGCAAGAAGAGCCTGCCGCGTCCATAAGAAAATCACATTGAATTATAACAGAATCGGGGTCTGATAATGAGTAATTTCCACCAAAACAAAAGTTCGAGAGTGAATAGAATATGTAATGACCGTTATACTTTTCGATAGGCTGCAGACGGTGCGGATGCGTACCGACCACGATATCGACTCCGTAATCATCTATAAGGTGATGTGCAACCCTCTTCTGTCTGTCAGTAGGTACATATGTGCCTTCAGCTCCGAAATGACATGAAGCAATGATTATTGAGGCACCCTCTTCCCTCAGTTTGGCAATGATGCCTGCCACGTCAGATGCATCCGTATCATTGCCGAGACCGACCATACCGATAACAAAGCCGCTTTCCGTCGTAAAGGTTGCCCCGAAATGATCATCACTCCAGATGATCCCGTATTCATCAAGATAATCCCTGGTATCCTGCAGTCCGTCCTGCCAGAAGTCCATGGTGTGGTTATTGGCGATATTTACGGCTTCTATGCCGTTAAGTGTAAGCATCTCAAGGTTCTCGGGGTCCATACGGAAGATATACTGGTTATCCTTATGGCTGGTCCTCTCCGTAACAGGGTTCTCGAGATTGATCAGCGTCATGTCATCGTTCTTAAACATCTCGGCGCAGTTCTGAAAGCAATACTCCATATCGCCGTCAACAGTGTTGTCGAACTTATCAACGCTTGCCCTGTAATCCTGCGTCAGTGTGCAGTCACCGGTGAAAGACACCGTAACAACGCGCTCTTCGGGCGCAAGCGTCGGCTTGGGCGTAGGTGTCAGAGTGGGAGTCGGCGACGGCGTGGGCTCAGTCGAAACGGTCTCGAGCATGATAGTCGTAGCCGCAGACTGCTCTACCTCAGTATTTAAGACTGTCCCGGGCACGTCCGACGGATCAGAAGGATCCGTCTTATTTGAGCATGAGGCTATTGCTGCGGTAAGCACGGCAACAGCGATCATTGCCGTAAGGATCTTCAAGGTGCCACGATGACCGGTGCTTCTCAACTTGCCGTTCTGCCTTTCGAAAAATTAGAAATGCCGACTTTTCCGCCGGCAGATTAATTCTATCATTCTTTTGCCAAATCTATAAAAAAATAAGCTAAAACATTTTTTTCACAGAAAAACTATACCGGTATACATTTTGGTAAGGAGAAGAGCTTTATTGACTGTCATACAATTTTTCCTATGAAAGCACAGACTGCAGAGACGGTTGCTTCCGAGATTAAGGTTTGTTAGACCTCACCCGAATTGCGTCCTGGGTGAGGTTTTCATTTGCGCTTATATCTGGAATCCAGATACGCAAATGCTGGGACAAATCACCATATACAAAACAAATATGACGCCGCAGATCAATACACCAAAAATGCAGAACCGAACGGCCTGATGCCTATCTTACGCGTCCCACCAAGAATGCCGCCCAATATGAACTGCTCTGACAGTGGATGTATCTCTCCGTCATCACCGGACGGCTTGCAGTTATACTCACCGTAATGCTCGCTGACATCAACATAAACGGGTTTATCGGACCTGTTCATTACAAAGACCACTGCCCTGCTGCCCGAAGCTTCTTTTCCGAATGCATCGCGGCCTTCTTTGAGATATCTTACGAAAGCGAAAGTACCGCCGTTTGCATAAAGCGTCTTGTAATAGCCTGTACGGAGGCATGCATTCTCGGTCCTTATCCTTGCGACACGCCTGAAATACATGAGCGCTTCCTGCTGTCTCTGATCAGTCCTGTTCCACGGATATGTCCTTCTGTTGAAGGGATCCTTGTAACCTTCCATAAGCACTTCGTCACCATAGTAGATGCAGGAAGCACCGATATAGCAGGTCTGGAAGGCAAATGCCATTTTCGAGAGGGATGAGACGATGTCATAATACTTGGCATCGACCTTGAAGCCGCGCTGGATATCCCTGTCATCGGTATCGTCAGGTCTTGAGAGCATCGTCATGATGCGCGGAACGTCATGAGAAGATACAAGGTTCATCATGGCATAATATGCTTCCTTCGGATAACGCTCACGGAATCCCTCAAATCTTGAATTTGCAATGTCCGCGTCGATATAGCCGCAGAGGAAATCAAGAAGGATGTGCCTGAAGGTATATCCCATGACGGAATCATGTGTGTTTCCGAGCATGAAGTCACGGTAAGAGCCGTAGCTGCATTTATTCGAAGCGTCTTCCCACACTTCGCCTATGACGGCGCCCTGCCCGTCTGTCTTTTCCTTGACAGTCTGACGCATCTGCCTGATAAAGCTGTCCGGGAGCTCATCCGAGACATCGAGCCTGAAGCCTGATGCGCCTCTTGATGTCCAGGTATCGACCACTCCGTCCCTGCCGAAGATAAAACTCCTATAGGAAAGATCATCCTCATTGATATTGGGAAGATCAGGGAAACCCCACCAGGATTCATAACCGACGGAACCGTCCTGGTTACGGTAAAAGTTATACCATGAGCGGTAACGGCTCTCCTCGCCTTCAGAGAAGGCCTTGTAAGCGCCGACACCGTCGTATCTGTCAAACTTGTTGAAATATTTCGAATCGGCACCTGTGTGGCTGAATACGCCGTCCAGGATGATCTTAATGCCCTTCTCTTTGCAGGCGCTCTGAAGACTCATAAATGCAGCCGTGCCGCCAAGTATCGGATCGACATTAAGATAATCGGCCGTATCGTATCTGTGCGAGGATCTGGCCTCGAAGATCGGGTTCAGGTAAAGGACGTTGATGCCAAGCTCCTTTAGATAATCAAGCTTTTCCTCGATGCCCTTGAGACTTCCCCCGTAAAAGTCACAGGCAAGGTACCCGGTCTCGGGTTTGCCCTTAGTATCAACGTCTTCACTCCAATCTTCGTGATATATCCTCTCCGCCCTGGCATCGATACCTGTCATCTTCTCATAACTGAAAGAGGAATCTCTGGCGAACCTGTCGGGAAAGATCTGATACATCATGGCACCTTTAAGGAACTCAGGTGTCCTGAAGTCTTTGTTATAAACAGTTATCTGGAATGCGAAAGGATATTTATCCTCGTTGGCACCGACTCTCGGCGGATCAGTATATAAGGTCCCCTCACCGTCAGGTATATCCATTCCCGCCCCGTAATAGAGCGTGATGACAGACGCGGGGATGTCGTTGTCATTATCGCTTGTCTGTCTGAAATTGTCCGGCAGGTCCTTAAGATCACCCGGGACATTGAACCTGAACCAATAGAACAGTATCGAAGGCTCTGACGGAAGCATAAGATCAACATGGTATCTTCCAAGGCCCGATACCGTATACATCGGTTCCTCATGATAAGAGAATTTGTACAGTCCGTATGTGTAGCAGAACGTTACGTTGGTTGCTTCCTTGTAGCAGTCGAAAAAGATCTCGACACTGGAAGCCGCGGGTCTTGCGCCGAACGGGAGTCTGTACTCAGGAAGGCGCGATGCATGTATGCACCGCGCCCTGTTTAAACTTTTCGGATCATTCTGTGTCTTCGAAGAAGGCATCAGTCTTTCTTCTCCTTGTCTTCCGGCTTCTTCTCCTCCGGTTTAGCGGGAGCGGGCTTGGCCGGTTTCTTCTCTGCAGGCTTCTTAGCGGCAGGTTTCTTTGCCGGAGCTTTCTTAGCGGGAGCCTTCTTTGCTTCAGGCTTCTTCTCAGGAGCTTTCTTCACGGCAGGAGCGTCCTTCTTCTCGGAAGGTTCCTTTTTCGCTTCCTTGGCGGGAGCTTTCTCGGGCTCGGGCTCAGGTCTTGCAATACCGGTGATCAGTGAATAGAGACCTGCATACTCGCCTGCACTCTTCTTCCAGGAATAGTCCCCCTTCATGCCTGCTTCAACGAGTTTATCCCAGATATCCTTCTGATGACGGTAAATATCCGCAGCGTACTTGGTGACGAACAGGAACTCATGAGCATTGATGTTGGCAAATGAGAAGCCGTTTCCTTCACCGGTATATTCATTATAAGGCGTTACTGTGTCCTTAAGACCGCCTGTCTCTCTTACAACAGGAACGGAACCGTATGCCATTGAGCAGAGCTGTGACAGACCGCAGGGCTCAAAGATACTGGGCATAAGGAAGATATCGGAAGCGGCATAGATCGTATGCGCAAGTCCGCTGTCGAAATCGATGCATGCGCACATCTTGCCAGGATTGCGGTTTGCGATATCGACGAGAGCTCTCTCATAATACGGATCGCCCGTTCCGAGGATAACGACCTGCATGCCGTCGTAGAGCATCTCCTCAAGGACATAGAGCAAAAGATCCAGACCCTTCTGATCTACAAGTCTTGAGATCATGGCGCAGAGCGGAGCACCCGGATTGACGTCAAGATTAAGCTGTTCCTGCAGGGACTTCTTGCAGACAGCCTTTCCCTCTTTATAATTCTTGATCGAATACTTCATAGGGATCTTGTCGTCCTTGGAAGGATCGTACTCGAGCTCGTTCATTCCGTTGATGATGCCCGATACCTTGTAAGCATACTTCTGCAGTGTGTAATTGAGGCCTTCGCCGTAGTAGTCGGTCATGATCTCATAAGCATATGTCGGAGATACCGTCGTAACGGAATTGGAGAAAACGATACCGGCCTTCATGAAGTTGATAGCCTTATCCTTGATGCAGAAATCCTCTCTTAAGTATTCGTCAGGAAGATCGAGCATCTCCCTTACGACATCGGTCGAATGAACGCCCTGATACTTAAGGTTGTGGATCGTGTAGACCGTCTGGACGTTGGTGTGATAACCGTGCTTCTTGAAGTGACAGTCAAGCAGCATAGGCATCATGCCGGTCTGCCAGTCATTGCAGTGCAGGACATTCGGTTCGAAGTCCATGAAATCACCCATGAAGTCAAGAACCGCTCTCTGATAAAAGCAGTAACGCTCGATATCGAAAACATAATCAACATAGATCTGATCGAAGTTGAAATAGTATTCGTTATCGATGAAGTAGAACACTACTCCGTTGATCTCAAGAGAGAAAAGTCCGGCATAAAGGGAACGCCATCCCATGTGGACCATCTTCCATCCGAGGAAACGGAGTTTGTCGCTGTACTTCACCTTGATCTTCTTGTAGAGAGGGATGATGACACGCGCGTCAACGCCCTGCTTGTTAAGCTCTACGGGAAGGCTTCCGACAACGTCTGCAAGACCGCCGACTTTGACAAACGGACTGCATTCGGACGATGCGAACAATACTTTGATAGTCTTTTCCATAATCAGATACCTGCTCCTTTTCCTATAACAATAGGATAGTCGGGATGTCCGACAAGTCTTACGCCCGGTCTTACGAAAGCGTTCTTGTCGAGGATAACGTTCTCAAGGTGGCAGTTCTCGGAGATGTGAACGTCCTGCATGATTACGCAATTCTTGACTGTGGTGTTTTTCGCGATCGTAACACTTCTGAATATAACTGAACCCTCAACCTTACCATAGATGCGGCAGCCGTCTGATACGATGGAATCGCTCATCTCCGCGTTATCGAAGTAAAGTGTCGGAGCTTCGTCCTTGACTTTTGTATATATCGGCTTGCCGCTCCAGAAAAGATCATTTCTGACTGAATCAGTAAGCAGTGACATCGAGGAATTGAAATAGCTCTGTACGTTGTTGATCCTCAATACAACTCCCGAATATTCAAAGCCGTGAACCTTGAATTCATCGAACATCTTGACGATTGAATGGATTCCGAAGTGGCTCTGTCCGTGTGCCATCTGACGTGCAAGGATATCGATCAGGAGATCTCTTCTGAGGCAGAGAATACCGAGTGAGCATCTCTGTGAAGTAGCCTTCGCGGGATTGTAGAGCATGTCTCTTACGAATCCGTCGTCATCGATGTCGAGGATATATGAAGGATTGCCGTACTTCGTACCGTCACGGTTATACATAACGGAGATATCAGCTCCCGATTCCTCATGAGACTTGATAAAAGCATCAAATGTTGTGTTAAAGATAACATTTGCTCCCGCAACGATAACATAAGGTGTCCTCGACTGTCTTAAGAAATCGATAACGCCCGTAAGCTCCTCATCGGAATTGATATTGGTGGCCTCGGAATTTACATAAGGCGGCAGGATATGAAGACCGTCATTCTTTCTGTCGAGTGACCATGCGCCGCCTGTTCCCAAGTGGTCCATGAGTGACTTGTACTTGTTGTATGTGAGAAGACCTACATTCTTCACACCCGAGTTGACCATGTTGGAAAGCATGAAGTCAATGATTCTGTATCTTCCGCCAAAAGGCATTGCGGAAAGCGCGCGAGGATTGGAGAGCTCGCCCAGAGATATCTTTTTGTTGTCGGCTAAGATAAGCCCCATCGCATTATTAAACATATGTCTTAATCTCCTTTACCTCATGCTCTGAATGTCGACTCGATGATATTGCAGTCTTCAGGAACCTCAACATCCGAATCGACCATGCTGTTAGCCGGGATCACAGAACCCTCTCTTATAGTCAGGCCGCGCTCGAAAACGCAGATTCCTTCAGAGCAGATCTTATGATTCGTATAAGGTCCTTCACCCTCAACAAAATTACCGGCCTGAACATTCTTGCCGATTATCGTTCCGGCATCGATTATGCAGCGCTCAATACGTGCGCCTTCCTTTACGACAACGCCCGGCATGAGCACACAGTCTTTGACTATGGCACCCTTCTCAACGATAACTGATTCGGAAAGAACAGAATGCTCTACATCACCGAAGATGCGGCATCCGTCTGTAAGGGCCGAATTCTTGACCTTGGCGCCTGAACCGATAAAGTGTGAAGGCTTAACAGGGTTTCTTGAGAAGATCTTCCATGATCTGTCAACGAGGTTGATCTCTTCCGGCTTATCAAGGATATCCATATTGGTCTCCCAAAGTGATGAGATCGTTCCTACATCCTTCCAGTAACCGGAGAATCTGTAAGCACAGAGCTTCTTACCCTGACCCAGGAGATTCGGGACGATGTTCTTACCAAAGTCATTATTTGAATCAGGATCAGCCTCATCTTCGATCAGGGCCTGTCTCAATACGCTCCATGTGAAGATGTAAACGCCCATCGAAGCGAGATTGCTCTTCGGCTTAGCTGGCTTCTCATCGAATTCCTCGATGACATCGTCTTCCTTGGTGTTGAGGATACCGAATCTCGGAGCTTCCTCCCACGGTACCTCATATACCGCGATGGTGGCATCTGCTCCCTTATCGATATGAGCCTTGAGCATTGCGGCGTAATCCATCTTGTAGATATGGTCGCCGGACAGGATAACAACATATTCAGGGTCGTTATCGTCGATAAAGCTCATATTCTGATAAATGGCGTTTGCCGTGCCCTTATACCATACAGAACCCGCAATACTCTGATACGGCGGGAGAATATAAGCACCGGCATTATTTCTGTCGAGGTCCCAGGGGTGACCGTTACCGACATAAGTATTAAGTGCCAAAGGCTGATACTGTGTAAGGACGCCGACGATCTCTATTCCTGAGTTAACGCAGTTAGAGAGCGGGAAATCGATGATCCTGTAACGGCTTCCGAAAGGTACTGCAGGCTTTGCGACCGTCTTGGTCAGCACACCCAGTCTGCTTCCCTGTCCTCCCGCGAGTATCATCGCAACGACTTCAGTTCTTGACATAATGAACTACCTCCGTATATGAGCTTTATTTAGTCTTCTTTTCTTTAGCTGCGGCCTTCTTTGCAGGAGCGGCTTTCTTTGCGGCCGTTTCCTTTACCGCAGGCTTTGCGTTCTTTTTTGCCGGAACTTCCGCAGCGGGCTTAGCAGCTTTTTCCGCAGCAGGCTTTGCAGCGCTCTTCTTGGCGGCCGGCTTCTTTGCAGGAGCCTTCACCGTCTTGGATGCGGTCTTCTTAGCCTTCTTCTTGACGGGATCCTTCACCTTCATGAAATAGATGCCTGCAAGAGGCGGAAGGTTGATCTTAACCTTATAAGGCTTGCCGTTAAGAGGCTCATCGATAGCCTCAAAGCATCCTTCAGCATCTGTTGCCGTAGGATATCCTGAACCGCCGTGGCACATATCGTCCGTGTTGAATACGATCTTGTATGTGCCGAGTTCATAGACAGGCATCTCATAACCCTCAAGCGGCTGAGGCACCATGTTGAGTGCAACATAGATATCATTCCGCTCGGGATCAGGACATGATCTCTTGTAGACGAATACGTTGTTCTTGGTATCATCAGCTGCGATCCATTCAAAACCGGCCCATGTGTGGTCATCTTCCCAGAGCTGCGGATTCTCAACGTAGAACTTATTGAGATCGCTGTTGAAATTCTGGAGCAGACGGTGTGATTCATAGTCAAGCAGGAACCACTCGAGCTGCTCATAGAAACGCCACTCGATAAACTGGCCGAACTCAGCGCCCATGAAGTTGAGCTTTCCGCCCGGATGGCTTATCTGATATAGCATCATGGTCCTAAGAGACGCGAACTTTCTCCAGATATCGCCGGGCATCTTATCGATAAGCGAATGCTTGCCGTGAACGACCTCATCGTGTGAAAGGCTCAGGATATAATTCTCCGAGAACGCATACATCATGGAGAAACAGAACTCATCGTGATGCCATGCCCTCGCATAGGAATCAGTCGAGAAATAATCCAGCGTGTCATGCATCCATCCCATGTTCCACTTATGAGTGAATCCCAGACCGCCGAATTCAACGGGATGGGATACCTTGGGCCATGCGGTCGACTCTTCCGCAATGAGCATTGCATGAGGATAGTTCTTCCTGATAGTGGAATTGAGTTTCTTGAAGAAATCTATTGCCTCAAGATTCTCATTGCCTCCGA
The DNA here is from genome assembly GCA_902776845.1 of Oscillospiraceae bacterium. GTDB lineage: Bacteria > Bacillota > Clostridia > Saccharofermentanales > Saccharofermentanaceae > Saccharofermentans. Next base: position 5,983 of record CACYRM010000047.1, on the reverse strand, counting down.
ACCTGTTGGGAATATACTGCTGTCTGCCGTAGTCCCTGTAAAGCATTGAGGATACCGCATCCACACGGATTCCGTCGAGGTGGAATTCGTCGATCCAGTAAACCGCATTTGAGATAAGGAATGAGATAACCTCATTCTTGGAATAATCGAAAACGTAAGTTCCCCATTCCCTGTGCTCTCCGATCCTCGGATCAGCATATTCATAACACGGAGTGCCGTCGAATCTTACAAGGCCTTCCATGTTCTTTGGGAAATGAGCCGGAACCCAGTCAAGGATAACGGCAATTCCGTTCTGGTGGAGAACATCGATCATGAACTTGAAGTCTGCCGGGGTTCCGAATCTCGAAGTGACAGCATAATAACCGGTTACCTGATAACCCCATGAATCATCCAGCGGATGCTCAAGGATAGGCATCAGTTCGATATGTGTGTAATGCATCTTCCTGCAGTAATCCGCAAGATCTATAGCAAGTTCCCTGTAAGTAAAGAAATTACCGTCCGGGTGTCTTCTCCAGGATCCCAGATGTATCTCATAGATATTGATCGGCTTGGGAGCCAGTGCGTCCTTGCGGTTCTTAACGAACTCGTCGTCATTCCAGATGTAGTCATCCGGATCGTAGATTATCGAGGCATTATTAGGTCTTGTCTCGAAATGTCTTGCAAAGGGATCTCCCTTCTCATATATCCTGTTGTCAGCACCGATTACTCTGTACTTATAGCGGTCCCACTGCTGAGCTCCGGGAACCTTCTGTTCCCAGATGCCGGTCTTACCGAGCATAAACATCTGGCAGTCGTTGGGATCCCAGTCATTGAAATCGCCCATGACGCTGACCATTCTCGCATTAGGAGCCCACACGCGGAATATAAAGCCCTTCCCGTTCTCGTCCTCATAAGGATGAGCGCCGAGGAACTGATAGCTCATATAGTTCTCGCCTTTGTTGAATAAATAAGCGGCATCCATTGATGTAGCCATTCCTCCCTGTATCTTTGTATCGGCGTCTCATAAAAAAGCACGCCAAAATCAAAGGACAGCAGTCCTTAATAACAGATATTATAAACTAAATTTATGTAATTACCAACCGAAAATACAAAAAAACGTACGATTTCGCCCCTGCTTTTGTGCAAAATTACATAATCTACCCTGCACTTTATAACATGACTGCCGCAGTGTTATTCTATTCGAAATAATCTATGGCGGGTAAACATAATGAAGTATTTTGTTGCATCAGACATTCACGGGGATTCATACTGGGCAGAGCGCGTCGTAAGCTCATTTATTGAAAGCAAAGCAGATAAGCTCATCCTTCTGGGAGATATTCTCTACCACGGGCCGAGGAACGATCTTCCCGGACATTACGAGCCTAAAAAAGTAATCGATATCCTTAACGGCATCGCAGATAAGATCCTGGCTGTCAGAGGCAACTGTGACACGGAAGTCGATCAGATGGTACTGAAGTTTCCGATCATGTCCGATTACATCTATCTCATTGATGAAGGAACTGTATTTTTCGTTACGCACGGCCACATCTATAATCCGATGAACCTTCCTTCTGTAATGCCTGAAGGGGCGATCCTTCTCACAGGCCACACACACGTTGCAGGAGATGAGACCTTCAACTGCCCGGACGGAAGAAAGATCCGCTATATGAATCCGGGCTCACCCTCAATCCCCAAAGAAAAAACTTTGCCGTCCTACATCATTATCGAGAACGGCAAAGCGGAATTATTCAGGTTCTGACAGATTATCAGTCTTTTGCAGGTTCCCCGGAAGGTCCTCTGTACTCCATGCAGAGCATCGTGATGTCATCGAACTGCTCTGCTCCTTCAGCAAACTTGTCAACATCTTTTCTCATGATCTTAAGTGTCTGTTCAGGATCCGCATCCGTGGTCTTATTAAGAGCTTTGAGCATACGCTCAGTTCCGAAAAGTTCTTCATTCGCGTTTGCCGCCTCAGGAACACCGTCCGTGTAAAGGAACAGCTTGTCTCCAGGGCTGAGCATTATCTCATACTCTCTGTAATTAAGGCCTTCCATGCCTCCGATAACAAAACCGTGTTTGTCTTTGAACAGTTCAAAATCCGATCCGGCACGCATGATCATCGGGTATTCATGTCCCGCATTTGCGGCAGTCAGTTTGCCGGAGGATATCTCAAGGATGCCCATCCATACCGTAACGAACATGTCCTCGCGGTTGTTTGCGCAGATAGCCGCATTGGTATCCCTCAGGATCTGCGCAGGTGTTTTCCCCATCATGGCATTATTTTGAAGGATGATCTTCGAAGCCATCATAAAGAGTGCCGCAGGAACACCCTTTCCGGAAACATCCGCCATAACCATGCAAAGATGATCGTCATCAATAAGGAAAAAGTCATAGAAGTCACCGCCTACTTCTTTCGCTGGAGCCATAGAAGCATAAATATCAAATTCAGGACGGTCAGGAAACGCAGGATAGATATTCGGTAGCATGTCCGCCTGGATCCTGGTTGCCAGGGCAAGCTCGGTTCCAATACGCTCCTTCTCGGCAGTGATCTGTGTGATCTGAGCAATATAGTCATGCATGCGCTGAGACAAAGTCGCGAAAGACTCTGCGAGGATCTCGACCTCGTCACCTGTCTTGTAGGCCTTCTCCATCTCGAACAGCTGATTGCTGTCACTTATGGAGTTTATCTTTTTAGTCATGGTCTCTAACGGATTTACTATCCTGTATGCCAGGATCATTGCAGATATGAGAGCCAGTATTACAACGATTATCGTGTATGCAATAACAAATTTGGACGAGAGCGACACGCCGTCACTGTATGCCTGCGAGGCCTTTGCATTAATCTCGTTGTAACTTGCAAGCATGGATGCCGTCGGCTGATATGTCAGTTCCTTGTCCACGACCGAGATAACGGTCCAGCCGAGTGTTTCCATCGGAACACCGCAGATATAATACTCTTTTCCATCCATCTCCAGAGACCTGAGACCGGTATTCTCCTGAAGAGCAAGCGTGATAAAGTCTGCAAATTCCTTGTTCTCATTTTCGCGCAGGTCAGGCGCATCAGCAGATACGTTAACCTTGAAGATACCGCTATCCTGCGGCGAGAACATCATCTGGCCCTTCTCATTTACGATACAGAGAAAATTGCTCTCGGTGGATTTATTGTTTATATAATCGCTTATCGAATTCAGCCATACATCCGCAGCGACAACGGCTACGAGCTCACCGTTATAATATACCGGCGCGGCGCACTCGATCATCTGGATATCCGTATAGGCATCGTATTCGACGCCGGTAAAGACCAGTTCGCCCGCCTCAACAGCCTGCTCATACCAGGGACGGTGGCGGATATCAAGCGTCAATGCTGATCCGTCCGGAGCAACGAAGGTGCCTGATCTGTCATTTACAAGGATCATGTTACCGTCCGGGAGACCTACAAACACGCTGCTTATCATTTCAGAGGATTCAAAGATGGCCTTCATCATTTCGCTCATATTCGCGACAAGTCCCAGATATTCAGACTCTGACGGATCCACTCCCGCCTCATGTATCAGCTGAACTGATATCAGGCCGTCATTTCTGATGGACGGCGCCGTAACTTTCCGGTCAGTAAAACGCGTGGAATGCTCGAAAAGGTTCTCTGCGTAACACTGAAGAGTCCGCACTTCCCCTTCCACATCAGCGAAAATATCATTCGCGATATAAGCCTGCAAAGCCGTAGTCTGGGTCATTGTAGAATCAATAACAGACCCCATCGTCTGCTCTGAAACTGCTTTAATGGAATCCTGCTGCTCATCACCTGCCGCCAGAACGACCGCAGCCAGATCCTTCTGCTGAAAATAGTACACTAAGGAATAAGAACCGAGGAGAACGATAACAAAGATCGTAATAAGATTGAATATCTTCTGCTGCAATCCACCAAACTTTATACCCAGGATCGTTTTCATATCATCATTCCTCCCGAAGCAATATGTCCCATCTTACATACCATATTAGCAATAATCTCCAAAACAGGTGTTGACGTCTTATAAACAAAAATATAATAATTTTTGACAAAATAGCAATAAAGTAAAAACAGACCAGTAACAGTTCTTCAAAAAATGCCATGTGCTAAAAACCGTCACGATCCAAAGCAAAAACGTGACGGAGAAATGCAAATCCAAGTCTATTTGTCGAAAAGTGTCACGTTTTCGAAGCCGAACGTGACGATTTAAAGCACACGGACTTTAACATAGGAGAATAAAATGCCGGTTCATAAAACTTTGGGGGCTTACAAAACTAACAGGGCATCTCACTTTCCTTGTGAGACACCCCGTTATAAATCTTTCTTTTATTCCGCTTAAATTATTACTTTGCGAAAGCGGCTCCCCTGTCAAATGCTTCCATATTGATGGGGATCAAGTTGTGCTTTCTCTCAGGAAGGATCTCATAGAGTGACTTCTCGAAAGAATCTCTTGTGAAACAGCCTGTTGCAGTAGCCATGCAGCCGAGCATCGTGATAGGAGCAAACATCATCTTGCCGAGTTCGGAAGCGATGTCTGAAGCTTCCATAGCGATGACCTTGATGTCTGTTCTCTCAGGTCTTGTCTTGATGAGTGAAGAATCAAGGATCATCAGAGCGCCGGGCTTTAACTGCTTCTCGAACTTCTCCATGGAAGGCTGGTTAAGGCAGATTACAACGTCTGCGTCATTAACTACGGGTGATCCGATAGGCTCATCAGAGAAAACCACGGAGCAGTTAGCCGTACCGCCACGCATCTCAGGTCCGTATGACGGGAACCAGGAGACTTCCTTACCTTCATAAAGTGCAGCTTCTGCTGCCATCTTGCCTGCGGAGAGGATTCCCTGACCGCCGAATCCGGCAAAAATTACAGAGAAATCAATCATTTCTTCACCTCCCCGACGTTAACGCAGTTGTTGGAAGTTGCAGGGATTGCGCCTGAAACATACTTGCCGTCTGCATCGAATGTGATGTCAGCGCCCTTGTAGCATCCCAGAGGATACTGCTTTTCCATGTTCTCCTTGAGCCAGTCCATAGCTGCGAGAGGCTCCTTGCCCCAGTTTGTAGGGCATGTGGAGAGGACTTCCACGAGAGAGAAGCCGAGCTTGTTCTTCTGAACATTATATGCCTTCTGGATAGCTCTCTTTGCGTTCTGAATGTTCTTGAAATCCGTAACGCAGACACGCTCGATGTAAGCTGCGCCGGCGAGGTTGGACAAGAACTCGGAAACGTTGATAGGATAGCCCTGATATGAAGGATCACGGCCCCAAGGTGATGTTGTGGTAACCTGGCCTACGAGTGTTGTAGGAGCCATCTGGCCTGAAGTCATTCCGTAAACTGCGTTGTTTACGAAGATTACCGTGATATTCTCGCTTCTTGCGGCAGCGTGAACGATCTCAGCCGTACCGATGGATGCGAGATCGCCGTCGCCCTGATATGTGAAGACGAAGCTGTCCTTCAGGTTTCTCTTGATACCTGTTGCAACAGCAGGTGCTCTTCCGTGAGCTGCCTGGACCATGTCGCATGCGATGTATTCATATGAGTTGTAAGTACATCCTACGGATGCAACGCCTACAGCTGTCTCAAGAGCATCATTGGCAACAAGAGTCTCTGCAACGAGTCTGTGGATGATGCCGTGGCAGCAGCCGGGGCAATAATGGAAAGGCTTATCTGTAAGGCCTTTTGTGGGTTCGAAAACTACAGCCATCAGAAATTACCTCCTTCTGTGATCTTTCCCTCGTGGATCGCAACGATCTTGTCGAGGATTTCCTTCTGCATCGGGAGATTTCCTCCGAGCCTTCCGTGGAAATAAACGGGCTTCTTGCCGTTGGCGCCGAGTCTGACGTCTTCGATCATCTGACCTGCGTTGAGCTCAACGTCGAGGAATGCCTTTACAGAAGGCATATCAGCTGCCTCAGCGATTGCCTTGTAAGGGAAAGGCCAGAGAGTGATGGGTCTGATCATGCCGACCTTGATACCGAGCTCACGTGCCTGACGGATAAC
>CACYRM010000046.1 GCA_902776845.1 Oscillospiraceae bacterium | reverse complement strand
GTCAGGCTTTCTTCTATCCATATAGAATCCACCTCAATAAATTCACTTACAGTGACCTTGATCCGGTTTGAAGTAACTTTACCATCCGCAGTCTTGGCATAGATGTAAGTTTCTCCGGCAGATACCGGAGTGACCAAAAAGTTCACGCAAGTCTGAAATGCAACTCCGTTATTTTCGATAGTGGCTACATCTGTATTCTCGCTTACGAAAACAACAACCGATGCCGAAAAAGAGCTGGTATCATATCCATTCACAACTACATTTCCTGAATAAGGTTCGCTGTTCTCGAAGAGTTCAATATCCTTTTCCGGAATGAAAGTGAAACCTTTTTCAACTTCAAATGTGGACGTGGTAACAGCCGTTTCAGCAGTTTCAGTGCTCTCAGTCATATGAATGAATTCAGTTGCTTTTATAGAAGTTTCAGTGGTTTCAACAGTCGGTTCAGAAGTGCCTTCTGTTGTGATCATAGTTTCGGAGGTTTCACTCATATACATATCAATAGGTGTTTTTGCTTCAGTTGCACATCCGGATAAAGTTATCCCTGAAAAGATCAGCGAAAGAACAGCAAAAGATACAAAAGCATTTCTGAGGTTTGTTTTGCAGCTTGAAAGCGTTTTAAATTCTGACATATTACTTCACCCGTAATCTTTTCGATGATAATTCAATAATATCAGCCTCAAATATCTGTTGTGTTTTCTGAGTGTGAATAATCAGCAAAGAAAGGATAAAAGAAAAAGCCTGTTTCCCACAGGCATCATCTGTTCACAGAGTCCAAAACATCAATCCTTAAAACAGATATTAATCTGTGAATAATCCGTATGGCATGAAATAATTTAATACGACTAACACAAATACCGATAAAAACAATATAAACAGTATGGCGGCAATAATATAGATCAGCTTAAAGAGATAGCGCAAAAAGCGGTTCCTGTGAGACATGAATGGAAGGATGTCAAAAAGACCGGTCCATGAAGTGCAAATGTCGACTGCAACGAAGATAAACAATCCCAGAACGATCTTCAGAACGATCCGCTCTTGTAAGGTGTTGCGTTCAGAACCGAATGTGAGTACGTAATAGATAACTATCAGATATGCCGGAATGGCGAGAAGTATTTTCCATATCTTTCCCGTCCTGAATCCCGGCGGCGGTATCAGAGGCTTCAGTTTATACTTCGGACTCAGGCGTCTGGCAAGGACATCAGCAAGTTCCCGCGCATCGCTGTAACGTCCGTCCGGATCGAAAGCTGAGGCTTTGGATGCGATCTTCTGTATTCTTGCATTATCCGGGAATGCGTCTTTCAGCATCCTGCCTACAGCATAGACATCACTCCTCGGATCAGACTGCATGAAGCCGTACTGTTCAGGTGCGGCGACACCGTCGGTTCCGAGATATGTGGTATCACCGGAACTGTCAGGTTTATAGATCTTTGCGGCATCATAATCAAGGATCTTAACTTCGCCTTTTTCCGTAACCATGATATTTGCAGGCTTCAGATCCCTGTGTATTATGGGGTTGGGTGCGTTGTGAAGGAATGCAAGGCCTTCGAGCATTTCGAGAAAATAGGAAAGTTTTGTCTTATCAGGCATTTCGCTGTCACTGATAAGAACATCGAAAGTATTGCCCTGAATAAATTCCTCAACGACGATCAGATTGCCGTAACCGTCCTTGAAATAATCATAGATCTTTGGGATATGTTTCTCCGGATGCGCGTAAAGATAGGCATAAACATTTTCGTCATAGTGCGAGAGGATCTTCATCATGCGGACATCGCCGGTCAGTTCATTTCTGACCAGGCTCCGCTTGTTATCGTAGTGATATAATTCTCTATATTCGCTTAAGTTGCCCATATCAGAATTATACAACGAGAGGAATGGACTATGACAGACAAAACCGGCGATCTGATGGATAAACTGACATCAACGGATTCTCCTGAAGAACTCGATAAATATCTTGAAGAAATCAGGAATAAGTATCCGGGAGATCTCAGTTCCTACATCAAGGCTGTTCTTGCGGAAAAAGGCATGAGCACGGCAGACCTGCAGAAAAAGAGCAGCATCGACCGTACATATATCTATCAGATCATGGACGGAAGCAAGCACCCCGGCAGGGACAAGATCATAGCGATCGCTATCGCCTGCGGAATGACGCTCCCCGAATGCCAGCGTGCTCTTGAGATTGCCCGGGAAGGTATCCTTTATCCAAAGAGCAGAAGAGACAGCCTCGTGATATATGCCATCAACAAAAAGATGAACATCATGGAGCTTAACGGCCTTCTGGAGGAACATGATCTTCCTGTTTTGAAGTAACGCAGACTTATACAATTCTAGTTTTGTTGCCCTGACAGCATGCTTTCTGCCAGGGCTTTTTCATGTATGCCGCCGGCATACCAAATGCTTTTATGCTGATGTTAGAATCGAATATACGCAGGTATGGAAGAGTGTAGAAAGGGACCGAATGCTGTGTTTTATTCATTTCCGGCGTCCAGAAAAATGTTTTCGAAAGCCGGTATTTGTAATAACACAACTTTCATTACTCGTTAACAAATGGTTATTACAATGATAATCAATCTATGAGTATAATAAAGATGCGACACAACATAATACTTTCCTATGACAGCCCTGACGTTTGGCAAGAACGCCGGTCTCTTTCATACCTGTCATAGGATGAGTTGTGTCGCAGCAATCGAGGCTGACGGTTTGCAGTGCGGTAGCTTCGGTTACCGCACTTTTTTATTTGTGCAGAAATTGACAGGATTTGGAGAAAGGAGACAGCGGATTGGACTCGTTGAAAGATGATCTCAATTGATTGAGTCCACAAAACAACCCAAAGGGCATTCAAAGGCGACTGATAAGGATATCTTGAAATGAAGAGAAAATGGATTCTTTTAGTCATCAGCACAGTTCTGTTGGTATTAGGATTGTTACTGTACCTGTTGTTCAACAGAGAGGCGTTTATTTCAAGAGTTTTTTTGGAGATAATACCAATTCATATCAGTTTCAATGATAGTTTTGGCATAAGGATTCTCAGGGGGTTTGGAGCGGATTTTTTATGGTCAGTTTCCTTTGCGTTAATCGTCCAGGCTATCGTATGGATTGAAAAGAAAAAAACAGGTTTATTGGTTTTTTGCAGCTTGCTTGGGATTGTTTATGAGTTAATGCAATGTTTCGGTATTACCCCCGGAACCGCAGATATAGTTGATGTGATTGTGTATATACTCGGCAGTTTATTCGCAATCTTAATAATTTTAGGAGGTAAACTATATGAAGAAAAGTCAGATGTTAGCGTTAATAATGGCTACTAGTATCTTTATGTCATTTGCACTGGGAAGCGGAAGTAGTTCCTCAGGTGATTCCAAGAAAGACATTACAACTACTTCCGGAGCCGAAGCATCATCCGATAAGGAAGATAAGACCGATAGCACGACAACAACGAAATCTCTTACGCCGACTATTGATGAAGAGGTTGTATTTGATGAAGACGGCATCAAAATTACTGCTAAAGAATATACAACCGATTCGATTTGGGGCGACGGTATTAAGTTCCTGATCGAAAATGAAACAGATCAGAATATCACGGTAGGTGTAACCGCACTTATTGTTAATGATTATATGATCTCTGACCTTTTTGTTACCGAAGTTGCTGCAGGAAAGAAGACTAACGAGACAATGAACCTCAGTTCATCTGATCTTAAAGCGGCAGGAATTACTACTATCGGTCAGATCGAGGTATATTTCCATATTTATGATTCAGATTCCTGGGATGATATAGCTAATACAGGTTGCATCACTATTAAGACATCCCTGTACGATCAGATGGATACAACTGTTGATGATGCAGGTCAGGTTTTGTATGAAGAAGATGGAATCAAGATCGTCGGCAAATATGTAAATGAGTCTAATTTTTGGGGAACTGCAGTTCTTCTCTATATTGAAAATGATTCAGGCGAAAATGTTATCGTACAAACAGACAATTTCTCCGTTAACGGATTTACACTTACTGCATACTTCAGTTCAACGGTTTACGATGGAAAGAAGGCATATGATAATATAACGATCTTAAGTTCAGAACTTGAAGAGAATGATATTACTACTGTTGAAGAGATATCATTGACATTTAAGATTATTGATCCTGATAATTACAGCACTATTACTGAGAGTGATGAAATAACTTTCCAGGCTAAATAAATCATCTTAACTCAATAATCAAATATGAAATTTGGGGCTGTCTCACGGTGCGTGGGGCGGCCCTGTTTTTGATTTTTCGAAAATCACTGCTTGCTGTGATCTTGGATGGAATTTTCGGGCAAATCACGCCGGAATCGCAGCTACTGTCACAACCTGCTTGGATTATACTGTGACTTCATGGTTCTGTTTTAGGAAAAATACCTGAAATCCGAATACAGGTATTTTTTGCAATTTGATCCCCCAAAAAGAATCCATCCGGCCCCTATCATTTTCGAGACATTTCTTTAGTGAAATAAACACTTTTCGCCCTGATCAGCCTCCCTTTGTTAACATGTTTAAACTCTGCTTTTCTTTTGTTTACAGAGTGTCAATTAAGTGGACATATTCGGCAGATATAATCTAACTATCAGGGTATGCTTTCAGGTCAGACAATTAAAAAAATCATAGTGACGGGAGGAAGATTATGGTTTGCAGCAAGTGTGGATATGCAGTTACCAGAGGTCAGACAAGTTGCGTTTATTGTGGAACAAAGGTTGTTATTGACACAGCTAAGACCGACAATACCGCCAGACGTACAAGCGCATTTGCAAAACAGCTGAAGGCTGCTCAGTCTGACAGCCAGGTTGAAAAAGTTTCCACACCCGCAGAGAAGTCAGAGCCAAAGTCTGCAGACACCCCGTCAACTCCGAAGTCCTCACCGTTTTTGGCAGCCAGGCAGCCGTCGGTTTCAGGTTCTGCAAATTCTCCCTTTGCCAAGCAGTCCGCAGAAGCGCCCGCTGCAAAGCCGCAGATAGTTGCGCCTTATGCATTCCGTCCCATGTATGCGGCATTCGATCCGAATTCCGAAGATTCGCCGTTTGTCAGAAAGCCCTTGGAAATAGAGTCTGATGCTGAACCTGACACACAGGAAGATCAGACTGTATCTCAGATAACTGAAGAAGAGTCGGAAAGCGTTGCGGCTGACACTGTATCTGAGGAAGAGCCGGCAACTGAAGTTTCCGTTGAAGAGACTCCCAGGAAAAAGTTCGGCCTGCCTGTTGCCGCATTAACACTTGCCTTTGTATCGCTGGCTATCTTTGTCTTCAGCTATTTCTGATCCTGATCAACTCAGTCATATAACTTGCGGGGTGTCTCAAAATGGATGAGATACCCTTTTTTGATGCTCATAAATGATGAGGCGGATAAGGCTGAGACTGATAAGGACCTGGCTGATAGGCCCCGGACTGATAGGGTCCGGGCTGAACCGGTTGAGAAGGATAGGGTTGCGGTTGAGGTTGATAGGGCTGAGCCTGATACGGTTGCGGTTGAAAAGGCTGCTGAACCGGCCCGGCTGATGGTCTCTGGCATCCGCAGTTGCCGCAGAAATTATGAGCTGAGAGGGTTCCGCATTTCGGGCAGTACCATGTTTTGAATACAGGGCGCTGTTTCCCGCACTTAAAGCAGAAGTTGAGATTGTTTTCCGCGCCGCATACGCAGGTCCAGGTGCCCATAATGACGGGCTTATATACAGTCTGGACTTCGTCAGGAAGAGTAACGATGCAGAAGTCGTTCTTGGCTGTTCTGATAATGAATATGATAGAGACGACGAACAGCGCAATAAGAAAGATTATCCAAAGGACAAGGCTGATTCCGGTCAGGAGATCCTCACCGGTTGCTTCCCCGCCGAATAATATCCCATCGTAAACGCCGTGGATAAGGCTGGGGACCAGGATGGTAAGGAACTTGTAGAGCGCGCTTTTCCCTTTTTGATTTGTAAGGCTCGCGTATTTGGCCTTGCTGTAGAAGTAGCCCATAAATACAGCAAAACAGGCATGACCCGGAACAGAAGTGAACATGCGGACGATAGCCGTACCGACACCGTTAATGAAGACATAACCGACGTTCTCCAATGCTGCAAAGCCAAGGGAGACAAATACCGAATAAACGATGGCGTCATAACTGTAATCGAAGTTCTTGTTCTTCCACGTTATGAGCTTGAGGACCATGTATTTGCCGAATTCCTCTGCAGGACCGACGATCAGCATGGCCAGAAGGACTGCTTTGAAGACCGATTCGTAAGGGAATATTGCATTAAGGATTAACTGTCCGATAAACTCGGCTATTGCCGCCGTTACTACTGTTCCCATTCCGGCAAAGAACAGTCCTATCAGAAGCTTGAACGGTTCTTTATCTTTTCTGTCGTTAAAATAGATGAAGATTAACAGCCCTACTACGGGGATCAGCGCCAAAGCAAATAACACAGTGCTCTCCTTTGATCTTATTCCGGATCTTAATACAGTCTAAACACGATTTAGGATAGCATTATAAATGGTTCATGTCACTTTTTTATGTGCTTTTCAGGCGGTTTCCGTGATCTTCTGCGCTCTTGCGAGAGCGTCGTCGATATGGGGGCAGAAGTTCCCGGCACCGAGCTTTTGGTCGAATCCGGCTTTATGTATTACTTTCATCGGCTGCTCGTTGACGTGGGACATGATAAGCTGGACGCCCCTGTTTTTGCAATCCTCGTAAAGGAGTTCAAGATTACGCATGGCTGTGGCGTCGATCGTGCTGACGCTTCTCATTCTCAGGACAAGAGCCTTGGTGTCTTCCTTGGGAGAGATCTGGAGAATTTTTCCTGCAGATGCGAAAAACATAGGTCCTGAGATCTCATAGACTATTGTATGTGCGGGAAGCACGCGCAGATCGATGCTGTCAGGATCGTTCTCGGGATCAACATCCTTCCAGCCCTCGACACAGGTTACTTCGCTCATTCTGTGCATGAAGAGGACTGCGGCAAGAAGCACGCCGACTTCGATTGCAACCACGAGGTCGAAAACCACGGTAAGCGCGAAAGTGATGAGCAGTACGGCAATATCGCTCTTGGGAGAACTCTTAACGAGCTTTACGAATCTGCGCCATCCGCTCATGTTGTATGCCACCTGGAAAAGGATAGCGGCGATACAGGGCATGGGGATCAGCTTTGCGCAGGGCATCAGGAATACCACAACGATCAGAAGCGTAACGGAATGCACCATACCTGCAATTGGTGTGCGGCCGCCGTTCTTGATGTTGGCCGCGGTCCTTGCTATCGCGCCTGTTGCGGGGATGCCTCCGAAGCATGCGGACGCGATATTTCCCGCGCCCTGCGCGATAAGTTCCATGTTGGGGCGGTGCTTTGAGCCGATCATGCTGTCAGCGACGACTGCGGAGAGCAGGGATTCAACACCTGCGAGAAAGGCGATCGTGACCGCATTTGAGAACTGTCCTTTTATAGATTCAAAAGTGAACATCGAGAGATTGACGCTCAAAGGAGGAAGACCTGCCTGGATATCTTCAAATGATTTGCCGATAGTATTAACATCCAGATGGAGGAATTCCACGAGAGCGGCTGTTACGACAACGGCCACGAATGAGCCCGGAACCGGAAGTTTCTTGAAGATCATCGGCCAGACGATGAGTATGGCGAGAGATATGGCACCTATCATTACAGCCTGCCAGTTAAGGGTTGTAACATTGTTAAACAGCGCCATAAGCTTCTCTGATGTCTCGATAGGCTTCTCGCCGTTCTGGTAAGCGATCCCGGTAAAGTCTTTTATCTGGCCGATAAAGAGCGTTACGGCGATTCCGGCCGTAAATCCGGTCGTGATAGGATCCGGGATATACTTAAGAAGGCTTCCGAATCTGCAGAGACCCATGATCATGAGGATGATTCCGGCCATTACCGTTGCGATTATGAGGCCTTCCTTGCCGTCCTTCATAACGATTCCCGCAACTATTGTCGCGAAAGCAGCCGTAGGTCCCGCGATCTGTACTCTGCTTCCTCCGAGGAATGATACGATGAATCCCGCGACGATGGCGGTGTAGATACCTGCCTCAGGCCCCACGCCTGACGCGATCGCAAGGGCTATGGACAGGGGAAGTGCGATTATAGCCACGATTATTCCGGCTACAATGTCTTTTACAAGCTGGGAACCTGAGTAGTTCTTCATTACCGAGAACAGCTTCGGCTTGAATTCTTTCATGAAAATATCCTCTGATCTTTATATAGAAAACTAAAAACCAAAGAATTATAAAACAGAGTCCGGTATTATCAATCAGGTTTATTATTCTTAATATAAACAGATGTGTTTATTGCAGACCCGACTTTTTTGTCATATTTTTCACCACGCCGCAGGTTTTTGCTATATAATTATTTTCGTAACCTCAATAAACAGGAAAAGGCAGGATATAGCAGCTTATGGCCCGTGTAGACGCTCTGCGTGATAAGATTCTGAAGTTAGGTTCAAAGCAAAAACTTGCTCCAATCCTCAAATATGTTGATGATCCGAATGATGATATAAGAATAGCAGTAGCTATGGCTCTCGGCATGATATCTTCATATGAATCAGGTATGGGTCTTATAGAACTTCTCCGTGACCCGTCCCCTTATGTAAGAGTGACGGCTATTAATTCCGCGGTAGCGATCCATGCCAAGAACTGTGAAGAGTACATAAGGAAGCTCGCATTCGCGGACCCTGATCCCAACGCAAGACAGGCCGCAAAGGATGCTTTCGAGAAACTGAAGGATAACGTAATTACTTATTAACCCGCTATTATGATCAGAAATATCGTTCTTGACATGGGGAATGTCCTCTTGGATTACAACCCCGCTTTTGTATTAAATGCTTTTTGTTCCTCTGAAGAAGAGAAGGAGATTATCGACAGGGAGCTTTTCAACGGTCCTGAATGGAAGCTCGGTGACAGGGGAGACATTAAGGACAAAGACAGATTTGAGCTCGTGAAGGGCAGGGTCCCGGAAAAGTATCACGAAGCTTTAAGAAACTGTGCCGATCACTGGGACATCTGCATGACACCGCTGGACGGGGCCAAAGAGTTCTGTGAACAGGTAAAAAACAGCGGATACGGGATATATATCCTGTCTAACGCAAGTGATCTGTTTTATGTCTATTTCCCGAAGTTCCTGCCTCTGGATTTCTTTAACGGAGTGTTTGTCTCTTCGGATTATCATATGCTCAAGCCCGATGTGAACATATATAAGGCCTTTCTCGAAAAGTACAGTCTGAAGGCCGATGAATGCCTTTTTGTTGACGACAGGGAGGACAACGTGGCGGGAGCCGGAGCAGCGGGACTCAATACATTCCGTTTTATGGGCAATTATGAACAGGTAATAAAATTTCTTAAGTAAGCCCTTGCAACCATAAAACCCGTGTGATATACTTCGCACACAATTGAAGCGTGAAAGCTGTTGTTTTGACATAGATCGAGTGGAAGGACAAGTCTGTCCGGACATCCGATTGGTGTCAAAGCAACAGCTTTTTGTTTTGCCTGACACCTCCGCACCTTGACAACGTGATTCCTGAGCGGACGGCGGGCAGCCCTGCAAGTCCTGCGATGCGGTACCACCCGGAGGGTACCAAGCGGGACCAGGGAATAGCCGTCCGGCATCGGGAATTGCCTTAAGCCTTCCAGGGGCTTAAGGAGCCAATCTGATTGGCCGGCATTTTGTATGTGTTTTTCTTTTGTACTGTTACAGGAGGTGACAGCATATGTTAAATTTCTTCAATTGCAAGTATTCCAAAGAACTCGAGATCGATCCCGGATCTTCTTCCGTCAGCGGGTGTGCCGCCTGGGCGAGTGATAGATTCGTGGCACTGGCATCAACGCTTACCGGCTCTGACCGCCTGGGTCTGCAGTTTGTTCCGTCGGAGAACGGCTGGAAGGTGTCCGCAGTCTCAGACAAAAAGATGTATCTTGGTGAAGATGACCTTAAATGGGTGTTCAGACGGTATAGATCAACGAATGATCATCCGGTGACAAAAACAGGAACGGATCAGAATAACGTATGTAAGACCTTTGCCATCAGGATCCCGTCGTCACGCGATTTCTCATTTGATTCGGAAGACCGGTTCCAGTCGTACTATACCGGTGAGCTTATTGACCTGATGGCGGAATGCGGCGTTTCGATGCAGATCATTATAGGCAGTGAAAAAGGCGTTGTTTTATTGAGATCTCCACGTGATCTGACCTTAAGGCTGCGCGCCCAACTCATGTCATTCTTCTGCGGTTCGGTTCCCGGACCCGCGGATGAACTGACAAATGATGATATCAGATCCGATAATGCGTTTTTGCGGATCTTCATCAAAAATCTTCTGGCCGAGATAGGAAGCCGCTATCAGGAAAAGCATGGCAGACCGGAAGACTTTGAACCGGCTTTAATTGACGATGATCTTGATCCGGATCCTTCAGATCTGTTTGAAGGAATAAAGGAGGAGCCTGTAAATGAGGATAAGCCTTCCAACGAACCGGTCCCCATTGAGAAGATGGAGTTCTCGATCCGCACATTCAATTGCCTCAAAAGATCCGGTATCAGTAATTCGGAACAGCTCCGGAACATGACCGAGAAAGAGATACGTTCCCTGAGGTCGATTAACCAGAAGGGTATTGATGAGATCAAGGCCAAGCTCATGGAGATGTTCGGAACGTCTTTCGCGAAGCCTTCTAATATGAACTATATGGAGAAGCTCGACGGGCTGATCGGTCTTGAAGACGTGAAAGAGCAGGTAAGACGTATCGCGGCTTTTGCCCGTATGAAAAAAGCCTTTGCCGATCAGGGCAAGGAAGACATCTCCATTGCTCTCAATATGGCTTTTGTCGGCAATCCGGGAACAGCGAAAACAACTGTTGCGAGGATCATCGCAGGAATCTTCTGTGAGATCGGTATCACTGAGACAGATGATCTCGTCGAGGTCGGACGTTCTGACCTTGTCGGTGAATATGTCGGCAAGACCGCGCTCAAGGTCGGCAGTGTTTTCGAGAAAGCCAAAGGCAAGGTGCTGTTCATTGACGAGGCATATTCCCTTATAGACAACACGGCCAACAGCTTCGGCGATGAGGCTATCAACACACTGGTCCGCCTTATGGAGAACCACAGGGAAGATACCATCGTTATATTTGCCGGTTATTCGGACAAGATGGACAGTTTCCTCTCCCGCAACCCCGGCTTAAGATCCAGGGTACCCTTCGTCATTGAGTTCAAGGATTATTCCGCCGAGACGCTGGTCAGAATAGCGGAGAAGGAAGCTTCAGACTTCGGATTCGGTATCACAGAGGAAGCCAAAGATAAGATACTTTCTCTCTGCAGTGAAGCGGCAAAAGATCACGAATTCGGCAACGGGCGTTTCTGCAGAAACCTTGTCGAGAACGCTCTCATAGATTACGCTGCCACGGCTTACGGTACGGACCAGTCAGAGACCGTTCCGGAACCCGTTCTTGATGCCGCGAACTTTACATTACCGCTCAACATGAAGAAAACCCGGACTCCTAAGAAGTTCGGGTTTGTCTGATTAAACAATTGATAAAGAAGGTGATATATATGTTATCTGAATATACCGCTCTTAAGCTTTCATTGCTTTTTTCTTCTCGCATTCCGGACATGATGTCATCGGAGTTAAGGAAAGAACGGATTCCTTTCTATATCCGCATTTAGAGCAAATATAAACATATTTGGAAAAAACGCTGCCCATTGTTGTGCTGACGAGCCAGGTGCCTTCGGTATCATCGTCGTCATCATCAGGCTCCTGAACGGGAGCAGCAGCAACAGGCTCCCTCTTCTCGACTGCCTCGATATGAACAGGCTCAGTCTGGATCTCGATAGTATCCTCATCAAACCATGTTCTGGGCTTGGGTTCCTCGAACATGCATTTAGTCCCGTAGAAAGGACAATCGCTGCAGTCATCCTTATTTACACACAATCTGTAAATGCCTCTTAATAACTGATCTACCAGTTGGCTATTATTATCATTGATCATAGGCTTTTACTCCTTGACAACGTTTTATGCTGAACAATGCACCTGTATTTGGAGTGTTATTCAAACAGCAGTGTTTTAGGGCTTTTCAAAGTTTTTATAATGTAATTATACACGCGCCTGAAGCATGTATCAACGAGAAACAGTCTATTCGAGTTCCACCGGGTCGTTTTTGTCGACGACGGATTTACCGACCCATTTCTTTTTATACCAGTAGAGCATCACTATAAGACCGCGTATGCATTCATCAGTGGCGGTGCCCAGATAGATCGCGGCAACGCCAAGACCGAGAGCCACGCCGAGTACATACCCTGTGGTAAGCCCGAGTCCCCAGTTGCATAAGATGCCCATGATAAGCGGGAATATATAAGCGCCCGCAGCCTTGAGACTGTTTACGAAAGTCATGTTAAGACAACGTCCTGTCTCAACGAAAATATCCGCGATCATGATCATCTGCCCGAGAGCGATGATGTTGGGATTCTGCGTAAAGAACTGCAGTGTATATCTGCAGAGAAGCGCATTGACCGAAGCCAGCGCTATCGTTATCGGAAGCGAAGTTCTGAGTGTCTTGAACACTCTCTTATATGCTTCCTCGTGTTTTCCGGCACCGACAAGATGGCCTGTTATTATCTGTGTTGACATTGCGCAGGCATTGGAGAATATCATCGCGAAAGATATGAGCGTATTGCAGTAGGCCCTTGCATTTACCGCGTCATTTCCCATTCCGTTAACGAAGGAAAGAAGTGTCGTCTGATAAAGGTTATAAGTAAGATTCTCGCCTGCTGTCGGAAGACCTATCTTTACCATCTTCATGAGAAGTTTTCCCGGGAACGGCTTCAGATACCGGATGGAGATCTTACCGATCTTTCTCGCAAAGAAGAAGATAAATACAGCTGTCACCGCTATGACCCTTGACATGACAGTCGATATCGCAACGCCCGCAACACCCATATTCAGGTGTGCCAGAGGTCCGTAGAGGAAGAGATAGTTGCCGCCGATATTGATTATGTTGATCGCGAAAGTTATATACATGCCGATCTTCGGATAGCCGTTACATCTTAAGATCTGGAGCATGACATTGTAGACCGCGAGGAAGAATCCGCCACCGCCGACGATGTAGATATATATCATCGAGAAGGGGCGCATCTCGGGTGATACCTGAAGGAAATCCATGATCAGAGGATTTGCCGCGCAGAAGGTCCCGCTCAGAACGACACCTGCCACGAGATTCACAACGACGGCAAGGGTATAGATCGTGTTCATCCTGTCATATCTTTTCGCGCCCAGATACTGCGCTACGACAACGCTCGTCGCGGTTGCGATGACGTTGAAGAAGATGTTCATCATGAACATTATCGTGTTGGCGTTTCCTACGGCTCCGACAGCATATTCGTCATAGTGGCTCAGCATCATGGTGTCAACATTGTTGACCATCGTATTCAGGAAAAGCTCAAGGAACATTGGCCCCGCAAGAATAAGCAGCGGAGTCTTCTCGTCGATAACGACATTGTTTTTCCTGTTCAAAGAGTGTGCCATTGTGTTTTGTTAAGTAGAATTCTTCAACCGGTCTCCAATTTATCGAAAGACAATGATACTACTCGAAAAAACCATAATATATAAGAAAACCGTATATTTTTTGACGATACTTTTTTTAATCCGGCGGCTGCGGATTGTCTGTTTGAGTTATTTCTAATGGCATAAAAACTGTCATAAAATATTGGAGGATGCCCTTTTGAGACATCCTCCGCTGAAAAAATCAGATTATAAACTTATCTGTCAGCTTTCAACACTGCCTGTAAGCTCGTAGATCTCCTGGCATGCCTTGAAGTACTCATATGTGATGCTTCTCAGACGGTATGAGAGGTTCTTCAGGATCATGTCGATCTTAGCCGGGCTCGTCTTGAAGAGATTCTCAAGATCCTCAGGACGGATGATCTCGACCTGTGTGTCACTGATTTCGACAACAGCGGTCTCGTTTCTTGCCTCTCCCGAGAGCATTCCCATCTCACCGAAGCATGCTACCGGCTCTGCATCGGCAATTTTGAATTCATTGTTTGCACCGTAATTGCCGTAGATGCAGACGCGGCCTGAACGGACAATATACATGTACTTGCCAACTTCGCCTTCCTTATAGATGATAGTTCCGTAAGGATATGTCTCGGCATTGTCTGTCTTCTGCTTTGATACAGCATCTGCTGCTTCACGGAGAGCTTCAGCGCTCGGTCTCTCAAGTCTCATGTTCTTTGCATTGAGGAACATGGACTGATTGATCATTGACATGAAGAATCCTTCGTATTTACTGTTGGAATTTGCTTTGCGCGCCTCATCAAGAGCCTTTTTGGCCTCATTGTAATCTGCGGTCATTGATGTGATCCTGTTTCCGAAAACCTTCATGATCGAGAGGATCTTATCAGGATTCTGCGCGATATATTCATTGAGCTCTTCGGCTGCGATCTCTGCGACCTTTACATCTCCTTCAGCAACTACGGTGCTGCTGCGGGGATAATTCTCGATTACGGCCATCTCACCGAAATACTGTCCCTGCTCGATGATCGCTACCTGGACCTCATCAGCCTTGCCGTAATTCTGGAATACAGCTACTTTTCCCTCCAAAAGCTGAAAGAAAGTATTCCCCTTATCTCCCTCTCTGATGATGACTTCACCGCTGCTGAATGTCTTCTCTGCCATGCTCATGTAAAACCCCTTTCTGCTTCCGGAATATTAACCCCGTATTTATAAAAATTTTTACACACCTTGGATTGTATTTTTTATCCGGCGGTCTGTCAATTATCAACTACGGTTTCTCTCGATATCTTTCTGAAAAAACTTACCGTAAAGGGGATGCAGGCCAGACACGTCAGAACATCGGCAGCTGCCTGTGCCACCTGGATGCCGGGAAGTCCGAAGATCTGGCTTGCCAGAAGCAGGACGGGGATAAAGAAAAGCCCGTTTCTAAGGGAAGACAGAAACGTTGCGTTGAACTTGTAGCCTATGCTCTGGAACATCATGTTGTTGCAGACCTGGAAAGGGACAAAGAAAAGTCCGATGCACTGCGCGTGAAGGGCAGGTATGCCGATCCTTATTACTTCCGGGTCATCCCTGAACACCTGTATGCAGGATCCCGCGTTAACGAATACCGCCATTGACGCTATCCCGAGCATTATCGAGCCGAAGACCAGCGTGAAAAAGAATCCCTGGCGGACCCGGTCGTATTTTTTCGCTCCGAAATTAAAGCCCGCGACAGGCTGGAAGCCCTGTCCGATGCCGAGCGCGGCGCTGAATATGAACATGCTGATCCTGCCTGCAATGCCCATGGCTGCTATGGCCGCGTC
>CACYRM010000045.1 GCA_902776845.1 Oscillospiraceae bacterium | reverse complement strand
GACATTTACAGTAGTTAATACTGCAGATTCTGATGACACGATCAAGGTACCCGATCTTACAACAGAGAATGTAAAGAAGGGACTCTGGAAGGACGAAGGTAACGGTGTTTACACATTCACCGTTGAGGATCTTGATGCAGGCAAGACCTATAAGGTAACTGAGACATATGACGGAACAGGCGACAGCTCTGAATATGTACTTGATACTTCTGCAAGTAAGACATCAGGAACCGGCACGGTCGTAGCAGGCGGAGATGTTATTGTAGAGATTACAGACACTTACAAGAATAAGAGTATCTCGCCCGTAACATCAGGTGAACTGATATTAAGCAAGACGATCAGCGGAGCTGCTCTCGAAGACTTCGAGAAGCTGTCATTCACGATAGTTAATGCTGCAGATGCTTCTGACGTTATCGACGTTCCTGATCTTACAACAGCCAATGTCAAGGCAGGAATCTGGAAGGACGAAGGCAACGGAGTATATACATTCTCCGTTGAGAATCTTGATGCAGGCAAGACCTACAAGGTAACAGAGACATACGACGGAACCGGAGATTATTCTGAATTTATTCTTGATACTTCAAGTAAGACTTCCGGAACCGGAACAGTTGTCGGCGGCGGAACAGTAACTGTTGAGATTACTGACGATTATATTATTAAGAGTTCACCGCTTCCTTCACCTGAAACCGGAACTATAGAGATAACCAAGGCAATCCTGGGTGTAGATCCGTCAGATCTTGATCCCAGCCAGATCATTTTCGTGATCGAAGGACCTTCAACATTTAATGACGGCAACGTTATGACCGTAACATACGGTGACCTCGTTGACGGCAGATGGATAATGAATAAGGTTCCTGCAGGTGATTACACTGTTACCGAGACGGCTAACGGAGCTTCTGCTGTATATCCGTTAATTACAACATCGGTTAACAACAAGGATGCAGTAAGTGATACCGTAACTCTTTCAAAGGATGGCATGGCTTCATTTGCTTTCATCAATACTTATGAAGATACAACATCTGTATCCACAGGTACTATCGAGATCACCAAGACTTTATCAGGTGCATTTGCTGCAGATCTCAATGTTGATGAAATGATTTTCACGATCGAGGGACCTGACTCATATAATGGCGGAAAGATCAAGACGATCTCTTATTCCGACTTTGTTGACGGCAGATGGCATGAAGATGATGTTCCTGCCGGAACATATACTGTAACTGAGACAGGCAGCGGTGAGACGCAGACATTAGAGCTGGTATTGACAACTGTTAACGGAGCAGAAAAGTCAGCTGATACAAAGACACTTGCAACTGACGGAATTATCTCATTTGCTTTTGTTAATACCTATGAGGATATGACTCCCGTAACAGGTTCTTTGTCGATCACCAAGGTAATTAAGGGTGATTATCCTGACGGAGCATCAGATAACACATTTAAGTTTACTGTAAAAGGCCCGAGCTATCCGGATGGAATAGTTGTTACCATCACGGGTGAAGGAACAGAGACACTTGAGGATCTTGTTCCCGGTGATTACACAGTAACTGAGAATGTTTCCGGTGCTGAATTCACGAACTATTCTCTTGAAGTCAGAGGAAACGGATCTGAGGTAACGGTTGAAGCCGGAAAGACTGCTGAGTGCGAGATAATCAATACTTACACAAAGATTACTCCTCCGCCTACGCCTACACCTATTGATGAGCCCGGACCTTGGGATCATCCCGGACCTACGGATACTCCTACACCTGTACCTACGATTCCTGATTCCGGTCTTAAGCTGACATTCGAGAAGAAGGATGAACATGGTTCGCTTATTGCAAACGCAGTTCTTACTCTGACCAGTGAAGACGGTTTCGATATGTCCGGTGTCAAGGTTACACAGAACGGAAAAGAAGTAAGCTTCATACTTTCTGCTGATAAGAAGTCAATATCTTTCACTACAGTTGATACTGCTCCTTCAATCGTCAGCGGACTCAAGGCCGGCCGTTATATGCTGTCGGAGACTGTAACTCCTGAAGGATATCTGACAGCATCAAGCATTCATTTCGTGCTCAATGCAGACGGTTCCTTTGATGAAGGCGGCGGAAAGGTAACTGTAGCTGGTTCTCCTGTAATAATGATTGACCAGGCTGATCCTTCCTATAAGAAAGACGGTTCTGATGATGAAGGTACTTCGATCCCTGCGACAGGTGAGAATATGAGCTACTACGCAATCGCAGGCGTAATGCTTCTCGGATTGTGCGCAGCATTCGTTGCCGGTTTTGCAGTATATCAGAAGAAGAAGTCAGGAATCTGAAACGGTATAACTGATTAAATGAAAAAGAGGCTGTCCGATGCGGGCAGCCTCTTTCTTTTGC
Source organism: Oscillospiraceae bacterium (assembly GCA_902776845.1). Classification (GTDB taxonomy): domain Bacteria; phylum Bacillota; class Clostridia; order Saccharofermentanales; family Saccharofermentanaceae; genus Saccharofermentans. Next base: position 13,270 of record CACYRM010000045.1, on the reverse strand, counting down.
TTGGTTTTACCGGAAATAAAAAAAGAGGTTGTCATAAGACAACCTCTTTGTGGTGCGGCCGACGAGACTTGAACTCGTATGGAGTTACCCACACGCCCCTCAAACGTGCGCGTCTGCCAGTTCCGCCACGGCCGCATATACCGCTTTGAAAGCAAGCCTTGTCATTATAAGGTTTGATGTTTTTTGTGTCAAGTGCCAAACGCGATTAAATGATCAAATAATTGCAGAGTCTTTTCTCCGTTCGTAATAAAACATGAATTGCTGCATTATTCCGGCGGTATCAGGGTAGGCTGTATAGTCAAAATGTCCGCCGTAGTATCTGTCCTCGATACGCTTGATCCATACATCCACGGGGAATCTCCCTGTCCTGGCAAATGCGAAGAGCATGATGCAGTTGGCAACCTTGGTTCCTACGCCGTACATACCGGTCAGCGCTTTATACAGTTCCTCGTCAGTAAGAATGTTCAAAGAATCAGGATCGAGTTTTCCTGAGGCGAATTCTTCAGCCGCTCTTGCAATGTAAGGCGCGCGGTATCCGACTCCGGTGTTTTCCAGTTCTTTAAACTGCAGTCTGTAAAGTTCCTCCGGTGAAGGGAAGGCATAATATTCTTCGCAGAGCGGTTTAACGAACGGCTTATCAAGTTTTGGCGCAATGATCTTTTTCCCGCAAAGCTTTGAGATGCGCTCAACGGAGGTGGTTATAGACGGGATGGAACGTCTTTGGGAAATGATATAGCTGATAGTTGTCTCAAAGATATCCTGCCTGAGGATTCTTATCCCTTTGCCAAACTCTGATGCTTCCAGAAGATACCTGTCATTCTTATCTATGGAATTGACGATCGCTTCGTAATCACGGCCGAGATCCAGATAACTGCGCCATATAGTCTCAAATTCATTCTCTGTGCAGGACAGGGCATAGGTGTCTTCACCGGTACGGGCTATCTGGAGATATCTGCCAAAGGCTACGAGTTCTGTGTGACTGCCGTCAATGACCTTTATCCTGAAGGCCTGACCTGAATCTGCGGTTTTCGAAGGATCGAAAAAAGGAATATTAACGGTTACCATCGGGTTTACCGCCTAATCTGAAATAATTGCTCAGTGTGCATACAATTGCTCCGTTATAGAGCTTGACGCGCTTATCAGGCTTATAGCCTGTGGCGTCTTCAAATGCATTTTCCGGGGTAATTACGGAAAGCCTGAGTCCTTTTTTGCAGAAACCGTCTCTTGTCAGATAATTATGTCCTATAAGCCTGTAGATCTTATCAGCCTCTTCCGGTGTCATAAGTCTTCCGCCGTAAGGGGGATTTGTTATGACCAGCTGTCTGGGCAGGGAAGTAAGCTTCTCCAGATACTCCGGAGTCATCTTGGCGGCATCTGCAAGCCTGAACCTGATAAGCTTTCCGACGCCTGCTGCTTCAGCGTTGCGTCTGGCGGATTCTATTGCCTTGGAATCAATGTCCGAACCATAGAAATAACAGTCATCCATAGGTTCGGTGTCCTCATTGTCCAGGGCTTCCTGAAGGGCTCTCTGATAAGGACCTTTACCGATATAGGGGAGATCTTCGTATGCAAAGTGACGGTCTCTTCCGGGCGCTATGCCGCAGGCTGTCCTGGCTGCCTCGATAACGATGGTTCCGGAGCCGCAGAAAGGGTCTACAAGTGCTTCGTTGCCGTAAGGACGGTATTTAGCGTATGTAAGCATTCCTGAGGCTAGGGTCTCCCTTATAGGGGCTTCATGCGTCAGAGGCCGGTAGCCGCGTTTATGGAGCCCGGGACCTGTGGTATCGATCATGAAGCGGCAGGTGTCGTTGACAATGCCGAACTGTATCTTTACGGTTCCGAGTTCCACATTCTCGCTTATTACGGTATCTGAAGAGAGTCCTCTGGATATTGCGAGACTTTCCGCGATTGCCTTTTTCGCAAGCTTCTGAAGGGCAGGAATACCGTAAAGCTTTGATTTTCTGGAAAAGCCGTTTACCATAAATGCCCAGTTTGCCGGAATATAATCAGACCATCTTATAGACCTGGTCCCTTCGAAAAAAGAATCGAAGTTTGTATCAGGATCGTCTGACAGACCGCATTCGAATTCACCGGTCTCAAAGAATATGCGTTCAGCGTGCTTTACCCACATGTTTGCGCGGGCAACATCATAAAAATCTCCTTCAAGAGTTACTACACCGTCATTTACGGTGATAAGGTCTTTCTCATAGCCTCTTTCCAGGAGGTCGTTCTTTGTGGGCGATTCAAGCCCGAACAGCGTTGTTATTATGATTTTCATAGGAAAAAGTATACCAAATTTGCCAGTATAATACTCTTATCTTTAACTTTAATAAGTATGGAAAAAACGCTTTTTTCAGCACGAATTATCAAAACCTGAAATCTACAAAAATGTTCATAATGTGCATAACTTTGTTTATAACTATAAAAACAAACACTTCATTTCCTGAACAGCCCAAACCTTCGGTGAATACTGAATTTGACAATTTGTTACCGTTTGTTGACAAAACAATTACAAGATGATAGCCAAAAGCGAAAAGTCAATGAATTCAGGGGTTTTGAGGAATCTTGAACACTTGTTCTGAACAAGGTGTCCACGGGAGAAGTACAGTCAAAAAACGAAATTGCCACTTGACAAGCCTTTTTGATAATGAATTCAAAATAGCAAATTTTGCATAATGCCATGGAGGATGTTTATTCCTGTTTGCGTCAAACTGTACAAAATTTGTTATAATCAGTTGCTATAAGAAATATAAGGGAGGCTCATATGTCGGAACTCCATGATATTGCAAAAGCTGCCCGGGAGGCTTCTTATGTCCTTGCTGCATTGGACAGCGATATAAAGAATAAAGCTCTTGCCAATGTTGCGCGTTGTCTTAAGGAAGCGAAAGAAGATATTTTCGCGGCCAACAGGATAGATCTTGAAGAGGCTGAGAAGGCCGATCTTGATGCTCCGCTCCTTAAGAGACTTAAGTTCAATGAAGATAAGCTGAATGATGTTGTTTCCGGTATCGAGAGCCTGATAGGTCTTGCAGATCCCGTCGGTAAGATCACTTTGAGAACTGATCTGGATGACGGACTTGAACTTACCCGTGTAACCTGTCCTATCGGTGTTATCGGTGTTATTTTCGAGAGCAGGCCGGATGCCCTGGTCCAGATTGCATCCCTTTGCATAAAGAGCGGCAATGCGGTTTTCCTGAAGGGTGGTTCGGAAGCGGTCAATACCAATAAGGCTTTGGCATCCGTTATCAGCAGAGCCGGCATAGAAGCAGGACTTCCCGAAGGCTGGCTCAATCTCCTTACGCTCCGCTCGGAGATTGCCGATATGCTTAAGCTCGATGAATATATCGATCTGATAATTCCCAGAGGGTCCAATTCCTTTGTCCAGTACATCATGCAGAATACCAATATAGCAGTACTGGGGCATGCTGACGGTGTCTGCCACACATATATTGATAAGGATGCGGATCCTTCTAAGGCGTTCAAGGTTGCGATCGATGCCAAGACCCAGTATGTATCTGTCTGCAATGCTACGGAGACATTCCTGGTCAATGCTTCTTTGAAGGAAAGCTTCCTGCCGGAATTCATTAAGACATTGCAGGATGCGGGAGTGGAGGTTTTCGGAGACGATTATGTTTCCGGAACATTCGGCGTTGCTAAGGCTGAGGAATGGCACCACGAGTATCTTGCCATGAAATGCTCCGTAAAGGTCGTAAACGATGCCGATGAGGCTATTGCACATATAAACCGATACGGTTCGGGACATACGGATGCGATCATTACCGAGAATGCTGAGACTGCGGAACGCTTTATGACCATGGTCGATTCCGGAAGTGTTCTTGTTAACTGCTCGACCAGATTTGCGGACGGATTCCGTTATGGCTTTGGCGCTGAGGTCGGTATCGCCACCTCCAAGATCCATGCAAGGGGACCTGTCGGGCTTGAGGGACTTGTATCATATAAATACCGTCTTGTAGGTCATGGTGATATTGTAGGTCCTTACTGTGACGGTTCGAAAACATTTAAACATATTCATCACGATATCTGAGAAGAAAAGAGGCAATACAGATGACAGTATCAATAGCATCAGATCACGCAGGTTACGAATTGAGACAGAAGGTAAGAAAGTACCTTGAGGAAAAGGGTTTTGAAGTGCTTGACGGCGGCGCACCGAACGGAACGGATTCCTATTCTTATGTTGACGCGGGAATCAAGGTTGCAGAGGACGTAACTAGCGGCAAGGCTGAAAGAGGCATCGCTATCTGCGGTACCGGTATCGGAATCTCTCTTGTCTGCAACAAGTACAAGGGAATCAGATGCGCTCTTTGCACCAATGAGTTCATGGCTAAGATGTCCAGACAGCATAACGATGCGCAGATCCTGGCATTCGGTGAGCGCGTAGTCGGCTTAGGCGTTGCTCTCGGTATGATCGATGCTTTCTTCGAGGAAGAGTTCGCAGGCGGACGTCATGCAACACGTGTAAACGGTATAAAAGAGATCGAGGAGCAGCATTTTAAGTAAGTTTTTAATACTGTTTTTTGACCTAAAGACAGCGCTTTTTGCTCAATTATATTTGATTAGTCTAAAAGGCTCCGGATATACCGGAGCCTTATTTTTGCCTGCAAATGCCTAAAACATTGGGTTTTGGGCGTTTTAGACCGGAGGGGTAAATGTCAAATCATAGCCAAAAGGTATCATTATGCTCAAACTATTCGTATTTTATTTGTTTGAGGGTTAACGCTACAATGGCACTTGAAATCAAATAACAATATCCAAAAAGCATTAAGACATGATATTAATACCTTTTGGAAATGGTTTGAAGGAGGAGAGTTTATGGACACTAATTTAATCAGCAGCTTGATTGATGAGAAAGTCTTCGGCGTCTGGTTCCTGATCGGCGCAGCGTTGGTTTTCTGGATGCAGGCTGGATTTGCGATGGTGGAGTGCGGCTTCGCGAGAGCAAAGAATGCCGGCAACATCATCATGAAGAACCTTATGGACTTCTGTATCGGAACAGTGGTATTTATAGTTATCGGTTTCGGTTTATTTCTTGGTGAAGATATGCTTCTTGGATTTATGGGTAAACCCAACATTGATATTTTCACAAATTATGCATCATTCGATTGGTCAAACTTCGTATTTAATCTCGTATTCTGTGCCACAACAGCTACTATCGTTTCAGGTGCTATGGCAGAGAGAACAAGATTTTTATCTTACTGCGTATATTCCGCAGTTATTTCTGCAGTTATCTATCCTATCGAAGCTCACTGGACATGGGGCGGCGGCTGGCTCGCAACATTGGGATTCCATGATTTCGCAGGTTCCAACTGCATCCACATGGTAGGTGGTATTTCTGCTTTGATCGGTGCAGCGATTCTCGGACCCCGTATCGGTAAGTTTGTAAAGGACAAATCAGGCAAGGTTACAAAGGTTAATGCTTTCCCCGGCCATAACATCCCCATGGGTGCATTAGGTGTATTCATTCTCTGGCTCGGCTGGTACGGATTCAACGGTGCGGCATGCACAGATATGGAACAGCTCGGATCAGTATTCGTAACAACCACGATCGCTCCCGCTATCGCAACAGTTGTCTGCATGATCTTCACATGGGTCAAGTACGGTAAGCCTGATGTTTCAATGTGTCTTAACGCTTCACTTGCCGGACTCGTTGCAATCACAGCTCCATGCGATGTAACAGACGCTCTCGGCGCAACCATTATCGGTGCTGTCTCAGGCGTACTCGTAGTATTCGGCGTATGGTTCCTTGATAATGTATTAAGAGTTGACGACCCTGTCGGCGCAGTTGCTGTTCATATGATGAATGGTATCTGGGGTACGATCGCAGTAGGTCTCTTTGCTACAGATACAGCTCCTGCTTATTCGATCGCGGATTCAGCAGGCAACACAATGGTTGGTCTGTTCTATGGCGGCGGTGTAAAGCTCCTCGGAATCCAGCTCTTAGGTATGGGCGCTACAGCAGCATGGACAGCAGTTACTATTACAGTCACATTCCTTATCATCAAGGCTATCTTCGGTCTCAGAGCTTCTGAAGAGGAAGAGCTTACAGGTCTTGACGTTACAGAGCACGGTCTCGCAAGCGCTTATTCCGGTTTCTCCCTCATGGATGTTTCCGGCGCAATGATGGAAGAAAACGAGAATACCGATCTTGGTACACCCGAATATGCGGAAGCTTCCGAAGCTCAGAAGAATGCAGCTATCAAGGTTGCTGTTGCTCCTGAGATCGACACAGGAATGCATAAGGTCGTAATCATCGCCAAGCTTTCACGTTACGACAAGCTCAGAAAAGCTATGAACGATCTCGGTGTAACCGGTATGACAGTTACACAGGTTATGGGATGCGGCATCCAGAAGGGTGCAGGCGAGAAGTACAGAGGTGTCGAGGTCGACGCTACGCTCCTGCCTAAGATCAAAGTTGAAGTCGTTGTCTCCAAGATACCTGTTGAGAAGGTTATCGAAAAGGCTAAGGAAGTTCTTTATACAGGACATATCGGTGACGGTAAGATCTTCGTATACAACGTAGGCAAGGTCGTTAAGATCCGTACCGGTGAAGAAAACTACGCTGCATTGCAGGACGTAGAGTAACAGGAAAGATTTTTGATTCTCATATTCAACCCAACTTGTTTTCCCCGGAGTATTAATGCTCCGGGGATTACTTAGGTAAGGATTAAGTACCATGATTACATTAAATGATTATCTATATTCCGGAGATACTGTTCTGAAGATACTTCTTCAGTATTCTTCAGATCTTAAAAAGGGGGCGATCGAAACACGTAATTCTGTTGATCTTGCCCACAGTAATTTCCTGATACAGATCATTGAACTGCTTGAACATTCTGACTTCCTTACTTCGCAGTCGAACCGTATCAAGGATTTCTATCACTATATGACACAGCGGTATCCTTTTCTGGCGTTTACTTTCAAGGGGAGGATAAAGTCTCTGATACGGGCCGAGGAGAAATTCAACGGCTACATCCTGGAATATATCTACAATTATTTCAAAGAGAACGGCAGTTATCCGACCGAAGCCCAGATCAAGAACAAACTGAACTGTTTCAGGGATCTTATAGCGTACAGGATCGTAATATCTTTGCCGGTATGCCACGTGAAAGATGAGGAGGACCTGGAGACTCAGGAGATAAGATATCTTTACGAGATAGCGGGTGTCCTGCCTGAATTTCTTGAGGAAAGAGGCTTTACGCCCGAACTGTCCGGATATGACGGCGAAACCGGATATTCTTCTCTTGCAGAGAGCGTACGTCCTTATTACAGGGATTATGTGCAGACTCCGCGCCCGTCCGGCTACAGATCACTGCATATTACGCTTTACGATAACCAGGCAAGATGTTATACGGAGATGCAGCTCCGGACCAAAGACATGGACGATTATGCCGAGATCGGTGATGCCAATCACTTCGGTTATGAGAAGAGCCAGGAGGAGAACCGCAGGAAAAGGGACATAATACTTCCGGGAGAGTGCAGATTCTTTGATGAGGCTTATGAAAGGCTGATAAGGCTTCAGGACCTTGACCTGTCAGCGATCAAGGTAAATATGTTTAAAGCATATAATAATCAACTGATCAATGACGGGTGCGGACTGTTCAGGGGAAGACAGATCCTTCCTTTTGAGCACCTGTCCAGATTCCAGAATGATGAAATAATCTGACAAAAGTCTTCTGAAATCTGGCGATAGCAATACTTATTATTTAATTTAATGACATAATCCGTATTTAGGGTTAAAATGTCCTGTATAAAACAGCAATCAGAGGGATTTAAATGTTAGCGGCATTTGTGTTAGTTATATCCTGGTTCTCGGAATTCTGGGCGGCTTTTACCGAGCAGTTTATGGAAAGGCTGTTTGGACATAAGGATATCGGAGCTGAGATAAGCGAAGCTATCATGCAGGTGCAGATGTACTTTAAACTGGGCGATTACACGATCGTTATTACTGATGCTGTTATAGTAACCTGGGTTGCTGTTATCATTATGCTTATCGCAGTCGCTCTGTTACTGGGCAAACCCGGGAAGCATAATAAACTTACCAAAGGACAGACTATACTTGTTTCGCTGACGGAACTCATTATCACCACGGCAATGAGTTTTGGAATGAACCGCAAGCAGGCTGAAGAGGTTGCTCCCATGATCATGACATTCGGTCTTGTCCTGATAGCCTGCAACTCTATCTCATATTTCCATCTTTCTCCTCCGGCCAAGAATGTAGCGTTCCCTATAGGATGCGCAATCACCGCGATCATCTATGTAATCGTTATGACTATTAGGTTTGTCGGATTGAAGGGATTCTGGCTGTCACTGACCCAGCCGATCATAATCATGCTTCCGTTTAAGCTTCTGGACTATGTGGTAAAGCCGCTTTCCCTTGCGCTGAGACTTTTCGGTAACGTTTTCGCGGCATTCGTATTCATGGAATTCCTGTCCGTCTCGATACCTTTGATACTGCCGGGTATTGTCGGTCTTTGGTTCGATATCATTGACGGTATGATCCAGGCGGTGGTTTTCTCATATCTCACAATGTCTTACATCGGCGAAAATGTTGAGACCGTCAATGAGTATTACGAACATCCCGAAGATCATCAGAAGAAAAAGAAGAGTAAGAAATCCGAAACAGTTGCAGCTTGAGCATGATATAAACAGATAATAATTTAGGAGGCCGTACATATGAACAACATTATTCTTGCAGCAATACCTTTTCTGGCTGCGTTGGAGACAAGAGGAATAGCCGCTATTGCAGCGGCAGTCGCTATCTCCTGCGGTGCGTTTGCATCCACCTTTGCAATGGGCAAAGCCACCAGCTCAGCTCTTGAAGCAGGCGCAAGACAGCCGGAGATCATATCCAAGCTTCAGACGATGCTCCTTATCGCTATCGTATTCATGGAGTCAATCGGTATTTATGCGCTCGTTGTCGCCTTCCTTTTGATCTTCACCGTTCAGTGATCAGGAAGATTGACGAGAATTAAGGGAGCATAAAAGAATGTTTAATATACCGATAATGCTATTGGATGCAGGGAGCGAATCCAACCTGTTCTCACCGGATCAGTTTGCCGGATATGCAGTTACCGCGGTAATTACTATATTCAATGTCCTGCTGGTTTTCATAGTTATCAGGTTCTTTGCATATAAGAAGATCCTGAAGCTTATTCACGACCGTCAGGATGCTCTTGATACTGAACTTGAGAGTGCCAGAAAATCAAGAGAGGAAGCACAGGCCGTGGTCGATTCGTCCAAGCAGACGATCGATGAAGCCAAGCGTAAGGCTTCCGAGATCATGGAAGAAGCGAAAACTAATGCCGACAGACAGAGCAAGGCTGTTATCAGCCAGGCCAATGAAGAGGCTCAGCATATTATAGAAAGAGCTGAGGAAGATGCCGCCAGGATGAAGCGTAATGCTTTCGAGACCATGAAGGACGATATCACAGACCTGTCAGTCCAGATCGCGGGACATATAATCGGTGATGCAATATCCAGGGAACAGCTCCAGAAGTCTGCCGCTAAGCACACTGAAGAGATCCTGGACCAAGAGGTAGCAAAGAGTGAGTAATAACACCGGTGACAATTTAGACCAGAAGTCCCAGGGTAAGACCAGGAGTAAAGGTCCTTCTCTCCGTATCGAGACTGCCGGTGACATCCCAGAGGATAAGCTTACAAGGGTTGCCGCTAAATTTGCCGAGGTGAATGAGATTGAAGATTACCGCTTGTCGATCGAGCAGCGTGACGATCTCATCGGCGGATTTATTATTTACTTTCAGGGAAGCCGTTACGATTATTCCGTTAAGGGTCAGCTCAGCAGAATGGGCTCATTTATCAAGCGTACCCGCACGATCGATACATCAGATTCTTCCGCTGCCCTTACCAAGGCGGATTTCCCGGTAACCAAGGTCAGGGAAGATCTGGAAAAAGCTATCGGACAGTTCCCCGAATCCCACTTCCTGAGCATGGACAATGTGGAACTCCTGTCTCTTAAGGATGAGGATTTTGACAAACGTGTTGAAGATGCGTTTGTTTTCACGGATTTTAAGGACGAGATCGGTAAGGTCGCTTCGGTCTCCGACGGTGTTGCATCGGTTACAGGCCTTCGTAACTGTATGCTCAACGAGCTGATCTCTTTCGCTTCCGGCGCTACCGGTATCGCTATGAACCTCGAAAAGAGTAAGGTAGGCGTAGTGCTTCTTACCGACGAGGATACCGTTGTCGAGAGCATGAGCTGTAAGCGTACCATGACCACATGTTCCGTGCCTGTAGGCATGGGCCTTTTGGGAAGAGTGGTTGACGCCCTGGGTCACCCTATCGACGGCAAGGGCATCATCAGATATGTTGAAGAACGTCCGGTGGAATCACCGGCACCGACGATTATTGAAAGAGCACCGGTCGATACACCATTGTTTACCGGTATTACAGCTATTGACGCGCTTACCCCCATCGGCAGAGGCCAGAGAGAGCTTATTATCGGTGACCGTCAGACGGGAAAGACATCCATCGCGCTTGACGCGATCATCAATCAGAAAGATGAAGACGTTATCTGCGTCTATGTTCCTATAGGACAGAAGATGGCAAATATCGTTTCCACGGCAGGACTTCTGGAAAAACACGGTGCCATGAGCTATACGGTCATAGTTGCCGCATCCGCCTCGGAGTCTGCTGCCATGCAGTATATAGCGCCTTTTGCGGCCTGCGCCATCGCGGAAAAATTCATGTACGACTATCACAAGGACGTGCTTATCGTTTACGATGACCTTTCAAAGCATGCACAGGCATACAGAGCCATTTCGCTGCTCCTCAGAAGACCTCCGGGAAGAGAAGCTTATCCGGGTGATGTTTTCTATCTGCATTCCAGACTTCTCGAAAGATCGGCAAAGCTGTCTGAAGAATTAGGCGGCGGTTCGATTACGGCGCTTCCTATCGTTGAGACTCAGGGTAACGATATCTCGGCTTATATCCCGACTAACGTTATATCTATTACCGACGGTCAGATCTACCTGTCGCCCGAGCTGTTCTTCTCGGGACAGAGACCCGCCGTCAATGTAGGTCTGTCTGTATCCCGTGTCGGCGGCGCTGCCCAGACAAAGGCTGTCAAGAAAGTTGCCGGACCTCTCAGAATCTCTTTGGCCCAGGCACGTGAGATGGCTTCATTCTCGCAGTTCGGTTCCGACCTTGATGAGAATACGCAGCTCCAGATCAAAAGAGGAACGGTCCTTAATGAAGTATTGAAGCAGGAGAGATTCTCTCCACATACAATGGCTTCGGAGGTAATCCTTCTTTATTGCGCGACAACGGACAAGTTCAACTTCCTCGCAACGGAAGACATATATGAGTTCTATACCGCGCTTTTGGCTGATATCAAGCTCCGTCACTATAACATTCTTGAAGAACTGACTGACGGTCTTGAATTGAATGATGAGATAAAATCAGAGATCGATTCGGCTTACGAGGAATACAAGGAAACCTTCCTTGCAAACAACACGGAGTATACCGAGGAAGACTGACCTTATGGAAAGCTTCAGCGAGATCAAGAAGAGAATGAAGAGCGTCAATGACATTAGTCAGATGACTAATGCCATGAAGCTTGTCTCGAGCGCGAAAATGCGCCGGTCGCAGCTGCTTCACGACAATATGTATCCTTTCTTCCTTTTCTGCGTTGAGAGTATGCAGGAGATGATCCGTAAGAACGAGCATCTGGATAATCCATTTTTCGTTCTTGAGCAGAAACAGCAGGGTGATACCTGGAAGATAGGTTACTATGTTCTTTCCGGTGATCAGGGACTTGCCGGTGCCTATAACAACAACATGGTAAGGATTACTGAAGAACATTTAAGAACTAAGATCCTGGATAACACGCAAAAAGGCATATCAACCTCCTATGAGCTTAATGTTTTCGGGCGCCTCGCTAGGGAGAAGCTCATAAAGAACGGATATAACGTTAATTCGGATTTCTCGTTCCCGATCTCGGAACCGACATATTTTGACGCCAGACAGGTTAGTGCGATCATGAGAAACCGTTTCTTAAGAGATGACTTCGATCTCGTGTATCTTCTTTATACGCGTATGGATTCTCCGGTCAAGATGGAACCGGTTGCCCTGAGGCTTTTGCCTGTTGATATTAAATCCATCTCGAGAGTGCTTCCTGACAAACTGGATGATGCGGGAATCGCTACATTATCAGGTTCAGACCTTGAGTATTTTCCGAATTCTGACGCGGTATTCGATTATCTTATCGATTCTTATACCAACGCTATGGTTTTTGGCGCGATGGTCGATGCTTTTGCGAGTGAACAGACTGCAAGACTTACCGCAATGGAGAATGCGACAGATAATGCTGATGAAATGATGAAAAAACTTGAACTTCTGAGCAACCGTGCCCGTCAGGCCAAGATAACTACAGAACTGACCGAGATTGTCAACGGTGCCCAGCAGGCAGATAAAATGTGAGGATTAAGTTATGGCATACGGCAAAGTTATACAGATTATCGGACCTGTAATCGACTGTGAATTTACCAAAGGTGAACTCCCCAAGATCAATGAGTCGATCAGGATCATGAGGAAGATGCCGTCCTCAACCGGTGACAGCATTCCGTCCGCTGAAGAACTGGAAGTCATCAAAAGTGACAAGGATGTTTATGCGGAAGTTCTCCAGCAGAGAGGCAGCGGCGTAGTCAGATGTGTTTCTTTTAATGCAACGGAAGGCCTTACAAGAGGACTTATATGCGAATCCTTAGGCTCTTCTATCAAGGTTCCTGTAGGTGAGAATATCACCGGAAGGCTTTTCGATGCCATTGGACGTCCGATCGATAACAAGGGCGAGGTAAACAGTGATGCCATGTGGCCTATCCACAGAGCGGCACCTTCGTTTACGGAGCAGTATCCTGCGGAGCAGATGCTTGAGACAGGGATCAAGGTAATCGATCTTCTTGTTCCTTTCTCCAAGGGCGGCAAGATCGGTCTGTTCGGCGGCGCCGGTGTAGGAAAGACAGTACTTATCCTTGAGCTTATCCGCAATATCGCGAGCGAGCACGGCGGCTATTCAGTATTCACCGGTGTCGGTGAGCGTTCTCGTGAAGGAAATGACCTCTGGAACGAGATGAAACAGTCCGGCGTTCTTGATAAGACGATCATGGTATTCGGTCAGATGAATGAGACATCGGGCGCGAGAATGAGAGCGCCTCTTACCGGTCTTACGATGGCTGAGTATCTGAGAGATGAAAAACATAAGGATGTACTCCTGTTTATTGACAACATCTACAGA
>CACYRM010000044.1 GCA_902776845.1 Oscillospiraceae bacterium | reverse complement strand
GTCGCTGTTATAGGCGCAGGGCCTTCAGGTCTGACCTGCGCAGGCGACCTTGCCAAGATGGGCTATGACGTTACGATCTTCGAAGCTCTGCACAAGGCAGGCGGCGTTCTTGTCTACGGCATTCCAGAGTTCCGTCTCCCCAAGGAAAAGGTAGTTGCCAAAGAAGTCGAAAACATTAAGGCGTTGGGCGTTGAGATCGTCACCGATGCGGTCATCGGCCGTTCACTTACCATAGATGACCTGTTCGAAAAAGAGGGCTTCTCAGCAGTATTTATCGGTTCCGGCGCAGGTCTTCCCCGCTTCATGAACATCCCCGGCGAGCAGGCATTGGGCGTGTTCTCCGCAAATGAATATCTCACCAGATCCAACCTCATGGGCGCATTCTCACCCGATTCCAGAACACCCATAATGAGAGCCAAAAAGGCTGTCATCGTAGGCGGCGGAAACGTCGCAATGGATGCCGCCCGTACAGCAAAGCGCCTCGGAGCTGAGGTCCACGTTGTATACCGCCGTTCCGAAGCGGAACTCCCGGCCCGTGCCGAAGAAGTCCATCACGCCAAGGAAGAGGGGATCATTTTCGATCTTCTTACGAATCCGGTCGAGATCCTCGCTGACGAGAACGGCTGGGTAAAGGGCTGCACATGCATCCGCATGGAACTTGGCGAACCAGACGCCTCAGGCAGAAGGTCACCCGTACCCGTTGAAGGCTCAGAATTCACCATCGACTGCGACGCGGTCATCATGTCACTCGGCACATCACCCAATCCACTGATCAAGAAGACAACATCAGGTCTTGAGGTCAACAAGCGCGGCGGAATCATCGTCAATGAAGCTGAGATGACATCGAGAGAAGGAGTTTTCGCAGGCGGTGACGCAGTAACAGGCGCGGCAACCGTAATCCTCGCGATGGGCGCGGGCAAGGCTGCGGCAAAGGGCATCGACGAGTATCTGTCGAAAAACTAAACGCGTAAAAAAACAAACTATATCAGATCCCTGAAGTCTGCAGAGTCATTCTTCAGGGATCATAATTTGATGATCTTGCTGAGAGTTCTCGGATACGGCTGTATACCATATCCATATTCTTTACTCTGTATGGATCAAGCGGTTCAATACCTTCATTCCAGCAGGCAGGATAACAAATGATATTTATCTTGCCCATCAGACTCAGCAGGTTCTCCGGCTTATCATCTATCAGAACATCCACTACATGATTGATGCAAATATCCGTTTTATCTTTCGGGCTATCACTTTCAGAACAATAATAGATCTCATCATAAACGAAATCATTTTTCTTAAGCCAATGTTGCAGCATCCGCCGGAAAACTCTTCCGGTTAAGCCTTTCTCGGTAGTATGAGCTCTTGCAGTAACAATCGTTACTTTATGACCGTCCTCTTTCAATTTGTGAGACAATTGTGAGGCTCCAGAAGTCATGGGTTCTCTCAGACAGTATTTCCATATATACCTGATCCAAAACTTCTCGCGTTCTTCGGAAGAACATTCAAAGATATCTTTTATATCAAATGCAGAGGGATTCCTGACAGGAAGGTGTTTTTTGCGGAAATATTCTTCCCCGTATTTCAATTGATATCCGGCCATATCGACCAAAACGCCATCAACATCAAAACCGATATTCATTTTTATAAGCTCCGTCTGTTCTATTGGCGATTATTCTCTTTCATCGACATAACCGCCTGCTGCAGATCAGCCGTCATGGCTTTAGCATTATCATAATCGCCTGGTTTAAGCGGCTTTCCGAAAACAATCTTCAAACAGAATTTCTTACCGTTGCTGTCTTTGCCCAATCTGGGTATCTTTCTGTTGTGCGGGAATATCTCGTACGAACCGCAGACCGCAACAGGAACGATGCAGATCCCAGATTTCATGGACAGTTCCGCAGCCCCTTTCTTAAATTCATTCATTGATCCGGTTCTTGTTCTGGTACCCTCAGGATGAATGATCAGTGATCTGTTATCGTGCTTAAGCAATTCATAGATTCGTTTCATAGCATTGGAAGTATTTCCGCCTCTGTGAACAGGAATAGCTCCCACAATTGTCCTTCCCGTCTTGAATATCGGACTCCTGAACAACTGATCCGCTGCCATACTGCAGATATTGTTTCTAATTGACTGCGGTAAACAGCACATGACCCAAATACTATCAAAATAACTCTCGTGATTCGGAGCAAAGATATATGTTCCCCTGGCATCAATGTTTTCTATGCCTTCACAGGAAAAATCATAATGTTTTCTTGTCCATTTATTGAAACGTTCAAACTTCTTCCAATCTCTGGCGGTTCTTTTTACCGGATAATCAGCATAGTTGAATTCCTCATCTGATTCAGTTCCGTTTTTCAGACTTGCCAGTATATCTCCGGTAGTAAAATCATTTCTGAAAAATGGTGTAATATCCACACCGCACAGCGCATCCACTTCAACTGAAAGTTCAAACAGCATAAGGCTGTCCATGCCAAGATCCTGCTTAAGTTTCTGATCAATTTCTATATCAGCTTTCCCGGATATGTTCTGAATCAGAGCCATGATTCTTGATTCTAAACTTTGATTTTCATCATGCGGTATTTCTACAACCTTTTTTTCATTCCCGGAATGCTGACCCTGCCGGTACAATTCCTTAAGTCGGTAACGCTTGACTTTACCGACAGAAGTCTTTGGAAGTTCTTCGACATAAAAATACTCAGAATACCTATATAGTACAGGAAGCTTTTTATTTATTTCATCAAGATAGCCATCAAGACTGCTATTGTCTGCCTTAACGCAAAGGCATATATGTTCATACCCCTGTTCTTCCTCCACACCGATCACAGCATATTCGAGCTCCCGGTCGATCAGCTTTTCAATGCTGTATTCGATATCTTCCGGAGATACTTTTTCGCCGTTCTTAAGGAAAATGCTCTCTTTTACGCGCCCCTTTATATATAACTCATCGTTTTTGATCAATCCGTAATCACCGGTCTTAAACCATCCGTCCTCATATGCTTCCTTTGTAGCCTCCTCATCACGGAAATAACCCCTCATCAGAGTACTGCTCTTTACCTGGATCTCTCCGACACCATTCTGATCCGGTTTCCATATCCTGATGCTTGTATTAGGATTTGAGAATACATTTCCCACGCTATCCATAAACTTTTTGCCGGCTGTGACCAATATCGGTATGTTGGCTTCAGTAGAAGCATAAAAATCATAGGTGTCAAAACCAAGATTATAGAAGAAACGCATAACCTCGGGATTTGCTTTTCCGCCACCGGAGTGAACCTGTTTAAGGTTGCCGCCAAAAACCTGCTTATTGACACTCTTGAACACTATTCTTCCAAGGTTTATCCCTGTAGCAGAACGGATCTTACCGCATCTTTCTATCAATCTGAAAACAGAACCGGCTTTCTTTTCACCCTTTTCCCTGATTCCCTCTTCAATCTTAGTCTTAAATGCCTCCCAGACTTTAGGAACCATACCGAATGTATTCGGATGATACATTTGAAACCCTTTTACAATCTGAGCTGCAGATGCTTCTTCCATAGTGGCAAGTTGTCCACCGCGAAGCAATAAAACCAAAAAGTCCGTAAATCCCGAGACATGGGAGTTCGGGAAAAGCATCAGATATCTGATATCAGGCGTTCCGACAACCTCCAAAAGCCTGTCCATTGCTCTCATTTCCTGTTCATATCCGATTACGACACCTTTGGATTGACTGGTAGTTCCGGAAGAATAAAGAATGGCTATAGCTTCATAATCAGGATCAGCAGCATTATTAACAGTTGATCTGTTCAACCATATGCATTCATCCGAACAATCAACAACCGGTAATTCAATCTTTTCAAACTTGGAATTATAGATCTCCGGAGTGGTAACGCATAAAGAGACATCCGCATTATCCAATACCCGCTTCAATTCAACTTCACTCATATTGATATCGAGCACCACGGATGTGCAGCCCATACAGGCAAGACTAAGGATATCAATATATGCGTTTGTACAAAGCGGAATCAGGACCGCAACTCTGTCGCCGCGCCTGATTCCGGTTTCAGTATATTTTTCTATTAAAGCTGCTACTCGCGCCATTAGAGCAGTAAAGGTGCATTCTTCAATTTCACCGCTTTTTTTGTAATACGTTATGGCTACGATATTCCCTTTTTTAAGACATATCCCCTTAAAATCTTCATAAAACTTTAAATAACTATCCATCTATATTAAACGTCTCCGTAAAAACCGTTATTTCAATAACACTGTCGAAATGAAACAAAAGACTGCCTTCAGCAGTCAAAACAACGGATCTTTATAGTCGTTTTTAGAAATCATTAGGATAGGATGATTATCAATCAGACTATCCTTTGCTATGCGTAGTATAGCAAGCGTTTTCGAACGATAATCGCTTACGGTGACGGACTTTCTGTTTTCTCAACTATTAGAAACCTGCAGAAATCCGTCTTATCCGATTCATATAGACAGCAGCTGTTAATCTGTTATCTCTTGATCTCCGGCGCACTCATTACCAGGGTATACCGGATAGTCTTTGCCCTGATAAAGGTTCATTTCAAAACATAAAAAGAGCCCGCGCTTCGAAAAGCACGGGCCCTGATAGATCAATTCGTTAAACGGGAATTAAGCGTTGCAGATGATTGAGAAATCCTCAGCCTTGAGTGAAGCACCACCTACGAGACCGCCGTTGATGTCCTTCTGAGCGAAGAGACCTGCAGCGTTCTTAGCGTTGCATGAACCGCCGTACTGGATTGTCATAGCAGCTGCAGCGTCTGCATCATAGAGTTCAGCGATAACGCCGCGGATGAATGCGCAAACTTCCTCAGCCTGCTCATCTGTAGCTGTCTTGCCTGTGCCGATAGCCCAGATAGGTTCATAAGCGATAGTGATCTGGCAGAGCTTATCAGCAGGGATATCCTTGAAAGCGCCGACGATCTGACCCTTGATCCAGTCAAATGTCTCGCCTGCTTCACGCTGAGCAAGAGACTCACCGCAGCAGATGATAGGTCTTACACCATACTTGAGGAGTGCAAGAGCCTTCTTGTTGACTGTCTCGTCTGTCTCTGCGTTGTACTCACGTCTCTCGGAGTGGCCGATGATGCAGTAATTTACGCCCATCTTAGCGAGCCAGAGAGGTGAGATCTCGCCTGTGAAAGCACCCTTCTCTTCGAAGTGGCAGTTCTGAGCAGCGATCTTGATGTTGGAGTAAGCAGCAGCCTCAACTGCAGCAGCGAGTGCCGTTGCAGGAACGCCAAGAGCGATTCTTGATGTAGCGTCCTTAACGAGGGGCTTGAGCTCGTTGATGAGCTTAACTGCATCTGCAGGGATACCGCAGTTCATCTTCCAGTTACCGGCTGCGAATGTTCTGTCGATCTTCTTGTCGTTGAGGCAGTCGATACCGGGGAGAACCTTACCCTCGATGTACTCGAGAGAAGCGCCGCCGCCTGTGGAGATGTGGGAAACCTTATCAGCATAGCCGAGCTTCTCGATAGCAGCTGCGGAGTCGCCGCCGCCGATGATCGATGTGCAGTCTGCATCAGCGATAGCCTGAGCGATAGCCTTTGTACCAACTGCGAACTTCTCGAACTCGAAAACGCCTGCAGGGCCGTTCCAGATAACTGTCTTAGCGCCCTTTATAGCTTCGGAGAACTTAGCGATTGTATCAGGTCCGATGTCGAGGCCCTGCCATCCGTCGGGAATCTCCATTGTGGGAACTACCTTGCTGTTAGCGTTTGCATCGAAAGCATCAGCAACAACAGTGTCTGTAGGAAGAAGGAGCTTAACGCCCTTCTCTTCTGCCTTTGCGAGGATCTCCTTAGCGAGGTCAACCTTGTCAGCCTCGAAGAGTGAATCACCGATGGATCCGCCCTGAGCGCCGATGAATGTATAAGCCATACCACCGCCGATGATGATGGTATCAGCCTTGTCGAGGAGATTTGTGATAACGCCGATCTTGTCGGAAACCTTGGCACCGCCGAGGATGGCAACGAAAGGTCTTTCAGGATTATCAAGGGCACCGCCGATGAAATCTATTTCCTTCTTGATGAGGTAACCGCAAGCGGAAGGAAGGAAGTTTGCAAGACCTGCTGTTGAAGCATGAGCACGGTGAGCTGTACCGAATGCATCGTTAACATAAAGGTCAGCCATGGAAGCGAGCTCAGCTGCGAACTTAGGATCGTTCTTTGTCTCTTCCTTGTGGAAACGTACATTCTCGAGCATAAGGATCTCGCCGTCCTTAAGAGCAGCTGCCTTAGCCTTTGCATCTTCGCCGATAACGTCAGCTGCAAGAGTAACGGGCTTACCGATGAGCTCAGCAAGACGGTCTGCAGCAGGCTTCATGGAGAACTTTGCCTCAGGTCCGTTCTTCGGACGGCCGAGGTGTGATACGAGGATAACCTTTGCATTGTTGTCTACGAGGTACTTGATCGTAGGGAGAGCTCCCTTGATACGCTTGTCATCTGTGATCTTTGTGCCTGTTTCCTTGTCGAGCGGTACGTTAAAGTCAACGCGGACAATAACTCTCTTGCCGGCTACGTTTAAATCTTCGACGCTTTTCTTGTCATACATTGCCATGGATTGTCACACTCCTGATTCATATTTTGTGTTTTGGGAAGCGCTTTTGACGGCGCCTCTTATTTACTGACTTGAAGATTATACTATCTTAGACGGTCATATAAAAGTAATAAAAAAGGCGAGTTTGGCGTTTTATCTGCCAAACCCGTCTGTTTTTTTAACTTATCCGCACTAGTGAAAATTATTTCTTTCCCAGAAGCGTTACTATCTCGTGAACCTTAAAGACCTTCTGTCCGTCAACGTAGAATCTGTAAAGTTCTCCGTCCTTGTCGTAGATCTCGAAATGTTTTCCGTAAGACGCGACAAGACCTCTCATGGTATCGATCTCGAAGACCTTGGTCTCGAACGGCGCATTGGGATCGAGCTTTCTGTCTTTGTATTTTCTTATAGGCTTGCCCTTCTTGTAGGGAATACCTTCTTCCGCGGGACAATCCGTTCCGACATAGGTAATATCCTTATCCGTAATGGTAATACGGCCCTTGCCTGTTTTCGCGAATGTGAACCTGTCATAGACCTTGAAGAGATCCGCGTTCATCTCCATCTTGAAGCCGCCTGCCTTGAGCTGGTCTGAGATGAGACCCCTTTCCCATTCGGTCCACTTGTGGAGATCGTCAAAGACGACGCACTGGGGATCAGCCTTTTCGATCAGGCCGGTCGGGAGATACCTTGCGGCATTTCCGCAGTTTGAGCACTGGATCATGTCATGCTTGCCGGAATCCATGTACTGCATCGTATACTCTGAACCGCACTTCGGACACGCGTAAGCGATGTTCTGTAGACCTGCGGCAAGCTTCCTGCTCTTGTAGGTCCTGGGGTTCTCGCGAATCCAGTCGTTCTCGTTATAGTTGACTCCGTCGAGAATCTGCTGCTGCAGTTCTTCGACCGACAAAGCCTTTACCTCGTCAGAATAGATCTTCTTTACGAATTCTGCACTGATCCTTCCCTTGCGCATTCCGGATTTTGACCATCTCGGCCATGCCAAATAAGCGCCGTGAATGTGGGCGATATAGATCGATGCTCCCGCCTTCTTCGCAAGTCTTGCGACACCGTCATCAAACTCTATGGATTTGCCGTCGACGTGCCTCGTTGCCTCAGGATATACGATGATGACACCGTTACGTTTCATAACGCGCATCATTGCCTTTACAGCTGCGGTATCGACAACGAACTGTTTCTTCGGGATAGCTCCTCCGAGCTTGAACCAGTGACCCCATGCGGGCGCCCTGAAAACGAACTCACCCGTTACGAAATTAGCAGGTCTTGCCTTGGTAAGCCTGTTTGTGACCATAGGGTCGAGATAGGACTCGTGATTCGAGATAACTATGATCGGCCCTTCGTGCTTAACAAACTCCATGTCAGGCTTGACCTTGATATGCGTATATGCGCATACCAGAGGCACGATAATGCGGGAACCTACAAATCCAAACCAGAATTTGCTCGGCACACAACCTATGTCATAATCGCGCGGCGCTTTAGAACGGGAAGCCGCATTGCTGGGTTTTTCCTGCATTTATATACTCCGTAATAATCCTGACTTTATCTGATAGCGCGAGTATTATACAACATTTCTTCAAGTACTTCCTGCCGTTTACGAAATAACAGGATCACTTGATTTTTCCAGTTCGCCTCCGTCCCTGATGACGATCACCTTGCCGTCTTCGGCAGCGCTGCCCTGAGCGAGGATCGCTTCAGGATCAGTCGTCTCAACAGCATCTATGACTGCCAGATGTCCGGGCTTTACTATACCGTCGAGCATAGCCTCAGAGAAACGGTCCTCGACCATGGATGTGATAACTCTTCTGAGCGGTCTTGCGCCATACTGGGGATCGTAGCCCTTTTTGGCGAGGAGTTCCTTTGCGCTCTCCGTGAGCTCGATCTCCATGCCGAGATCCCTGATCCTCTTGCCGACCTGCTTCATAAGGATATCGACTATCTTGATGAGGGAGTCCTTGCCGAGCATACGGAAGAAGATAATGTCATCAACACGGTTGACGAATTCAGGCGTGAATGTCTTCTTGAGCTCGTCGATAACGACCTTTTTGGCTTCATCATACGATTTGCCGCCGTAAAGTCCTTCTCTAGAAAGCTCGTCCGAATCGCTGTCATCAGCCATTGCAAAGCCGATCTTGCGGCCTTCCGCGCCTGTCAGCATCCTCGCGCCGATATTGGATGTCATGATTATGATCGTATTTCTGAAGTCGACAGTCCTGCCGTGGCCGTCGGTAAGACGTCCGTCATCCAGAACCTGGAGCATCGTATTGAATATCTCGGGATGCGCCTTCTCGATCTCATCGAAAAGGACTACCGAATAAGGGTGTCTTCTTACTGCCTCGGTGAGCTGGCCGCCTTCATCGTAACCGATATATCCCGGAGGCGCGCCGATAAGTCTTGAGACATCGTGCTTCTCCATGTATTCGGACATATCGATCCTGACAAGAGAAGTCTCATTGCCGAACATGACCTCGGCAAGGGCTTTTGCAAGCTCTGTCTTACCGACACCGGTTGTTCCAAGGAAAATGAAGGTTCCCGAAGGTCTCTTCTCGTCCTTGAGGCCCAGTCTTCCGCGGCGGATAGCCTTGGCGATCGCATGAACTGCCTCGTCCTGGCCGACAACTCTTTTCGCGAGCTCAGACTCAAGATTCTTAAGCTTATCAGCATCGGATTCGGTGATCTTGGTTACGGGGATTCCCGTCCACTTTGCAAGGACTACCGCAACATCATCAACCGTAAGGGTTCCGGTGTAGCCGTCCGCATCGGGCTTGACCTTATCCTGAAGCAGGGAGAGCCTTTCCTTAAGCTTCTCCTCTTCCTCCTTAAGCGTCTGTGCAGCTTCAAAGTCCTGGCTGTCAACTGCGGCTTTCTTTTTCTCACCGATCTCACTGATCTTTATCTCAAGCTCATTCTTTACCTTGGAATCAGCATAGTTTATACGTTTGGCGGCTGCCGCCTCATCGACGAGGTCAATGGCCTTGTCGGGCAGGAATCTGTCGGAGACATATCTTGCCGAGAGTCTTACAGACTGCTCGAGAACATCGTCGGGAATATATATCTTGTGATGCTCTTCATACTTGCTGCGGAGACCCTTCATGATCGCGATGGCATCCTCTATCGAAGGCTCTTCAATAAGGACTTTCTGGAATCTTCTCTCAAGAGCGTGATCCTTTTCGATGAACTTGGAATACTCGTCAAGCGTCGTGGCACCGATTATCTGAAGCTCGTTCTTTGTAAGAAGAGGCTTCATGATATTCGCGGCATCCATCGAACCTCCCTGTGATTCCCCGGCGCCGACAAGAGTGTGGATCTCATCTAT
This sequence comes from Oscillospiraceae bacterium, assembly GCA_902776845.1. Lineage (GTDB taxonomy): Bacteria > Bacillota > Clostridia > Saccharofermentanales > Saccharofermentanaceae > Saccharofermentans. The sequence goes on along the minus strand of CACYRM010000044.1, from coordinate 5,775 downwards.
AAACAGTATGATATTCGGATCGGAGACCGCTTCATCGAGCATATTCTTGATACGCTCCTCGAATTCTCCCCTGTACTTGGAGCCGGCAACCATCGATCCCATCTCCATGCTGTAGACGATCTTGCCCTTGATGACATCAGGAACGTCATTCTCCGCGATCTTCAGTGCAAGTCCTTCTGCAATAGCCGTCTTGCCGACACCAGGGTCACCTACGAGACAGGGGTTGTTCTTGGTGCGGCGGATGAGGATCTGCATGACACGGGAGATCTCCTCTTCACGTCCGATAACGGGATCGATCTTTCCCTGTTTTGCAAGCTCGGTCAGGTTCTTGCCGTATTTATCAAGAGTCTTGCGGCCAGGTTTTCCTCCCGTTTTCTTAACGGGTTTGCGGCCGGGTGCCGGAGCTTCGCCGGATTCACCGTCATCGTCATCACCGCTCCCGGGTAAAGAGCGTCCCTCTTCCCTTGCGCTTTCAGCCTGTTCATTAAAGATGTTTATTATCGAGCTTCTTATGCCTTCGAGATCGCATCCTGCGGCTTCAAGACAGCTGAATATCTCAGGATGATTGGATACGTTCCGGGACATGATGACAAACAGCAGGTGCTCCGGATTGACAGCGCCTTTGAAGCCGGTTCTTCTGGAAAGCTCGGAAGCATTCGCGAAGATCCTTCTGGCATCTATCCGAAGTCTCGAGAAAGCTCTGTCCGCAAGCAGCTTAAGTGCCGCGTCATCAAGCTCATAATCGCCTTCCACGCCCAGACGCGCCGTTACAAGCGACAGATCCGGAACGTTCTCATTCAATATCTCCCTAGCGGGTGTATCAGTTACACACAATGCCGCGAAAAGTATCGTATCACGGATCAGTGTCGTGTTTTTCTCTTCCGCGATCAGGCTCGATACAGCAAGGACCTTGGCAGTATCTTCGGTTATTCTCATGCTCATATCACTTATCCCCCTTCAAGATCTTTCTTATTAAGTTTGCTCTGGCTCTCATGGAAGAAACGCTCTGGCCGCTCTTTCTTGTCGGCGGAGCAGGCTCCCATAAAATATCCATCGTAAGCTTGTTCAATGCGTTGCAGGATACATCTATCTCTCCGGAATCATCATAATCGCGGAACAGTCTGATCCAGCTCAATGCCTGAAGTGCCTCGCTCCTGGATATCATGCCTGCATATCTCAATGTGCCGTAGGATCTTCCGTATATATCCTCCGACTGGTCTTTTTTCTTGGTCGCGATCTCTTCCCTGCATGCCCTTTCGGCTTTGATGACATCAGATATGAGCATCTCGCCTCTTCTGAGGACCTCATCCTCTGTGACACCCTGGGTGTTGACGCTTGAGATTATGTAGACATCGGAGTCCGCGATCTCGCCCCTTTCGGAAAACGGATAGATACTCCATTCGTATTGCCCGACACGCTGTGTCAGAGCGGCGATACCGCCTTCTGTCTTCGTGATCGCAGGCAGGGAAACCGTATAAAGGATCTTAAGGCCCGTACCCGCAAGTCTGACATTGGAGGTCAGGAATCCGTAGTTCTCGCTGAAAGCGATATCAAGCTTGCTCTCAAGTTCTGTCGCAGCCTTCTCAACCTTTTTGTATACGCTGATATCATGCCCCGGCGCCATGGCTTTTACAGTCAGATGCTCGCCGGATCCGACAGCAACGGAAAGGCTTGCGTCTTCGTTATAATAGAATGCCTTTCTTTCCGGATTGGTCATCTGGGTTGCTTCGCGGCCAAGGATCTGAAGCCTTGTAAGTCTTACGACCGTCATTTTGTCAAAGGTTGTGGCATCACCGCCGTCATATACGCTTTTGTCGATGACATTGTCAACTGTCTCAAGCAGGCTCTGGCAATCCTTGTCGTCCAGTCTCGGCATGAAATTATATCCTTTGATATTACGGACGATACACGCCTTGGTGGAAAGAACAACGTCATTATCTCTTCCCTCATTCATATACCAGTCAGACATTGCCTTCACCTTCCTTTCTTCCCTTAAGCTCATCCCTGAGCCTTGACGCGAGCTTGTATTCCTCTGCATCAGCCGCTACTTTAATACCTTCCGCAAGATCATCATCCGAGAGCATTCCGAGATCCGCCTTCTTAAGCTGGTCTACAGTGAGACCGCCCTTTCCGGTTTTTATCTCCTTATCCTGAACTTTCTCTTCCGTTGCAGGACCCTTATCCTCAAGCGCTTCGGACTTAACGGCCTCGATCCTCGGTCTTGGTATCTTCTTTATCCTTGAGACCTCGCTGGTCTTTATATCCGTATCTGCTTCCTGTCCGGGAAGACGGCCCGCATATTCACTGTTGCCCTGCTGCTTGAACATCTCTCTTACGATATTGTCGTTGAAGGTGTTGTAGCATTCGATACAGCCGACTCTTCCCTCATTCTCGAACTCTCTTAATGTCATTCCGCACTTCGGGCAGGTCAGCGTGCTGTTTCCGAAATCAAGCTCGCTCATCTGCATAAGCGAAGAAGCGATCTGGTCCAGCGGGGCAAAGGGATTTCCCATAATATCCGACGGATCCCTTAAGAATCTGTCATAACCCATGAGTCTCGCGCAATCCTCGCAGAATGTGACCCCGTTTATCTTTATTATCCTGTTGGTAAGTTCTTTACCGCATCTTTCACATCTCATCTTTTGTCTCCTTGATAATCTTTATCTTTGCGTTCCCTATCCCTATGTAACCATCAGTCCGAGGATCGCGTGCTTGAAGATATCCGCCCTTAAGACTGACCTTATATCCGAATCAACTCTCGCAAGCGCCCTGTCGGATACCGCGGCCATTATCGCCGTTCCTTCCTTGGAAGTCATGGCACCGACGGCCACCGCATTCATCAGAAGGTTCTTCGCCTGCTGCTGTGACAGATCGTCACCCACACTGTCGATTACTGACTTGAGATATTCAGCGGGACCGACATGACTTACACGGGTGATCGTGATCTGTCCTCCGCCGCCTCTTCTGCTCTCGACAATGTAACCGCTTCCGCCCGAAAACCTTGTGGATAACACATAAGTGATCTGCGACGGCACACAGTTTGCCTGTTCCGCAAGCTGGCTTCTGCAGATCGTCGCCGTTCCGTCATTCTCGTCGACCATTTCCTTGATCATCTGTTCAATTACATCTACCAGTCTGGCCACAAGACCGCCCTCCTTCCGCAGTTGCTTAAGATCTTTGTTCTTTTCTGACTTTGACTTTGACTTTCTTTGACTAATGAGATTATCTATCTGCCGCCGTGATTTGTCAATAACATTTTTGACCTTTTTTGATTTTCGAAAAAATGACGTTATTCCGTCAGGGATTTCTTAAAGAGAAACTATACGGTACACAACGATATTATCGTCCTGGAATTCGCGAATGTCCGTCACGGTCCGACCGTATTCTTTTTCAATATATGCTTCCACCGCTTTTATGCATTTATCGTCTTCTCCGGCAAGGAACACGAGCTTTACGGAGCTGTTGTCCACGCAGGTCTCCCACGGGTTGCCTTCTATATCACAATGCTTTGAATAACCTATACCGGGAATGCCGATCCCTTCCTGCCAGCCGCCCATGTAGAAGAAGCCGTCATTATAGTCAGCAGGCAGATCATAGATATTTCTTTCCTTATTAAGACCTAAAGCCAGGGGATGCACCATATACTGACAGTCACTGTCACTTGTGGCAGCTTTCAAAGACTCGCCCACTTCCCTGAAATATTCGCGGTCGGTGACATGCCAGCTGAAAGGATAAGTGCCGATCATAACAACGCCGATTATTGCAAGGACAGGTACAACGCCGTAGCGTATGATCTTTCTGAGACTTTCGCTGATCTTTGGAAGTGAGACATCTTCAAGATAGAGAAGTGCCGTCATAAATGACAAAAGGATACCGAAATCCACCCTGTGAACGGCATTTCTTCCGACGCTGAACAGATACCACTCAAGAATAAAATAGAAGCCTAATAAAGGCACAACGTATATCTTTCTTTTCGAGAACAGGAGATAAAGCAGGCATCCCGCAAAAACGGCAAGCAGCAACGGCTCCGATATCAGCGCTTGCGGGAGATAGTCCCTGAAATATGATGTCAGTATCTTAGGCGAGAAATAGTCTGTCTTCTTATGATACTGCGCATTCAGCTGCTCCATCTTCTCTACGGTAAAAACCTCAGGATCGTTGTTCATCCAATACACTACCATCATTGCATCCGCATCCTGCCTTACAGAAGAATCTGTCGAGTAATCAGTAAACGGAGCCCTGCTGTCATTGTATCTGGTATACTCGGCAACGCCGGGTGTCATCCTGTCAACTATAATACCCGCAGCAAAAACCGAGCCGGCAAGGATCAGGGTAAGACCTGTTACGGTCAGGAATCTCTTCAGGTCCTGCTTCCTGTTCTTCAGGATCATCCTCAGTTCATGCAGGAAAATAATAAAGATAAAAGGACTGACCATTACGAATGCTTTGAACCGTATCATGCTTCCGGCAAGGATTATTCCTATGCAGATGACTTTAAAGAGCTTCTCTTTCTTTGTCCTGAGCGAGAAAAGGAGTCCGGTCATTCCGGCGACAGAAGCCAGGGCCGCTGTTTTCGTAAACTGGACAATGATCAGCGCCTCTATGGCTGCCGCCAAAACAAGCAGACTGGCGAAAAATCCCACAAAGCCGTTCTTTCTGATAAATGTCCTCGCAAGGACATACAGCGAAAGAAGGCATACTGAATAATGCATGACAAAATACCAGTTCACATGCGGAAAAACAGATACGAGAAAATAAAGGATGCAGCCCATCAGCCTGTTCATAAAGATCAGGTATGATGTATTGCCCATGCCCTGATAACCGAAAAGAAGCGCCTCCATATAGGCATCATCATTGGTCTCATACGCAGGATGAAGCATCAGCGCGATTACAAGCGCCGTAAAGCACAAAAGAAAGGATGCGATCACATCCTTTCTTTTGCCGAGAAAACCGATTACACCGTTTTTTTGCATTACATCATCTGTGATACAGCTTCTTTGTCTCGTAAACAGGCTCACAGGTAAGGTTTATTCCGAGCTTGTGGAACATATTGATATCAACGGAACTCATCATTGTGGTCGAATGCGCGTCACTGTTCATGAGGTTGCTGATCTGCTGCATCGCGAGCTCGGCTACCGGATTGGTGGCGGCGCTGATCGCAAGCGCAATGAGAACCTCGTCTGTATGAAGTCGCGGATTGTGATTGCCCATATGGTTGATCTTAAGATCGGAGATAGGCTCGATAACATTGGGCGAGATCAGCGGGATATCGTGTGAGATCCCCGCGAGCATCTTGAGCGCGTTGAGAAGCGCGGCAGACGCGGGACCTAAGAGCGAAGTGGTCTTTCCCGTAGCCATGCGGCCGTCGGGGAGTTCCAGCGCAACTGCGGGACCGCCGGTGGATTCCGCGCGTACAAGAGCAGCTCCTACAACTCTTCTGTCAGAGATATCGATGCCGCTCTTCTTCATAAGGAACTCGATCTTTGTAACGTCTGAACCGTCGGAATTGCCTGCGCGTGTAGCCATCTTGGCTTCATAATATCTTCTGACGATCTCCTGTCTTGAAGCATCCTGGCATGCTTCGTCATCAACGATCGCAAAGCCCGCCATATTGACACCCATATCCGTGGGTGACTTATAAGGACTTTCTCCGTATATCTTCTCAAAGATCGCGTTTACAACAGGGAAGATCTCAACGTCCCTGTTATAGTTGACCGTTGTCTTTCCGTAAGCTTCAAGGTGGAACGGATCGATCATGTTAACGTCGGCAAGATC
>CACYRM010000043.1 GCA_902776845.1 Oscillospiraceae bacterium | reverse complement strand
CTGAAAGCAAGACGACCGATACGACCGAAACCGTTAATCGCAACTTTTACTGCCATATTGAATTCCTCCTAAATTCCCTTGACCGGGATTATTAAACTTATAATAGTGCTCTTCAATCTGCACCGTAAGAATTCTACTCCACTGATAATTTGTTTTCCACAAGATAATTGTCATAATATTGTAAATTTTAATAAAAAAGGGGCCTATTGCCCTTTTTTTTCCTCAAACGATTTTTGCTTCTCTTTCATCAGACGTTTCCGTGGAACGTTTTATGGGTTCCATCCGCCATTTCCGAGGGAAAACGGCATGATTTGGTATGAATTGAGCAAAATGCTATAATCTCCGCATATGCATTTTCCCGGGGGAACGGAAATGAGCGGTACCGATGGTTTTCTCACAATAAAAGAAGAACAGCAGGCCGAGCTTGAAGTCATGAAAGAGCTGCATTCTTTCTGTGTTAAGCATGGTCTCAGATATGTTTTGGGCTACGGGACACTGCTGGGCGCTGTCCGTCACAAAGGCTTTATCCCCTGGGACAATGACATGGATATCCTTATGCCGAGAGAAGATGTCGATAAGCTCGTGGAGCTGAATAAAACCGAACCGATAGGCAGGAATATCCGGCTCTTTCATTACACGACAGACGAAAACTATCATTACCCGATCATACGGGCATGCAACACCAAAACGGTCGTCAAGCCTACTTATCTTAGAGAACAGATCGATGATATGGGTGTGTGGGTGGATGTCTTTCCTATCGACGGCTACATAAAGTCAAAGCTCTTCTTTCAAAAGCCCCTGAGAAAATTCTATCTCAAGATGATGAATGCCACGATGTATGTCCCGGACAGCGAAAGCGGCTTCAAAGCATCTCTGCGCAGATCCATAATCAAGCTCTTTCCGAATAAGAATCACAGATACGAACGCAAACTCTCGTCACTCTGCGCACGGAGCAGATATGACAGTGCGGATACAGTCTGTGTCCTTTGTGAGGAAGAACCTCCGTTCGAGAAACAGATAATGGCGCGTGAAGATGTTGAGAATCCTGAACTGGTGCCGTTTGAAGACGCTGAATTCTTCATTCCGCGCAACGCTGACAAATATCTGACCATGCAGTACGGGGATTATATGCAGCTGCCCCCTGAAGAGGACAGAATGACACATTCCATCTGTTCGGTATACAGGTAATCCTCAGAATTCGATCTTATATGCCACGTGGCAGTCACGCTTTGAAGGTTCGGGGATCTGCATGTAATCGCCGAATACGACTCTCAGATTCTCATCGTAATCCTTTGGAACCGGGAACTGATAGCCGCAGAACTCCGCAGTCGTGAGCTCTAAATACATCTTCTCGGGGAAGTTCTCCACAACACAGCCGCCGGAAGGGATTCCGAGCCAGCCCGTGTGCTTTTTGATGTTGCCGACTTTTTCGCACTGCTTAAGATAGAACTTCATTCCTCCGATATGAGAGAAAAAGTTCCCGAGTCTTTTACGTGTCTTCCAGTATTTCGCGAGCTCGGGATATTCCCTGGCCTTCTCTTCAATGACCGGAGACGGATACTTATAGTCGACACAGACACTGGCAGCCTTGTAGATGAAATTGTAGTACTTGCTGTGGATCGTTCTGGCAAGTTTGTTGGCCGGAACATTTTCGATGACAAGTACGTCAACGAAGAGCATATCGAATTTGGAGAGCCCTGCGAAAGGAATCTCTACATACTTCGTGCCGCGCTTGAAGATCTTGATCGACTTGACGACATACTGCTCATCGCACAAAGGAGTACCGACCATATACTTCTCCGGAAACTCCTCGCGCATTTTCACGACAAGCTTTTCCGCTTCGCTGCGGATCATCATGAGATCGATATCATCGTCCCACGGAATGAAGCCCTTATGTCTTATGGCGCCTATGAGCGTACCGCCGCAGAGCATATACTTGATGTCATGCTTTTTGCAGACATAATCGATATCAAGAAGTATAGTCAAAAGCTCCTCCTGAAGGCGCTTTAACATGACGTCATCCAGGATATACTCCTTGAAATAAGTTGAATACATTCTCTTACTGTCGAGCAAATCAGATCAACCTCTCAAAACATTTTTGACCTGAGTGATCACAGCATCATCCAGTTCAGGTCTCATCTTGCCGGTCTCGAACTTGATCTTAGGCGTAAGGAAACTTGCTTCCGGCAACGTGATATCAAAAAGGCAGGGCTCGTCATCTTCGATCCATTCCCTGTAGTTATCGAGTTCCTCATATGAAGCTAGAGTTGCGGCCTTTATGCCGTACGCTTCTGAGATCTTCTGAAAAGAAGGCACCGTGTAACCGCCGGAGATTGCCGTGGCTGCATATCTTCCCTCGTGCTCGAAATACTGTGTCTCCGAGATCTTTCCGAGAACATGGTTGTTCAGGATGAATATCTTTATAGGAAGCTTTTCTCTGTGAACAGTCTCAAGCTCCTGGATGTTCATCTGGAATCCGCCGTCACCTGTTACGCAGAATGATTTTGCTTTTCCCTGCGCAATAGAGGAACCGATGGCGTAAGGAAGTCCGCAGCCCATGGTTCCGTAACCGCCGCTGATGTGGATCCTTCCTTCATACCCCTTCAGGTGAAGCGACTGTGCGCACCAGCACTGGTTCATTCCGACATCGACTGATACGACAGGATTTTCGGGTAGTAATGATGATATCTTCTCTACAGCCTTATTGCCGGGCTGTTTGTCGTAAGTTTCAAGAAGTTTCTTGGCTTCAAGACACTTATTCTTCCATTCGGAATAATCCGGAACATCCTCGTTAAGGAGCATCTGCAGAAAGTCTCTTGCGTCAGAGTGGTACTTTCTCTCGTCTTCCTTAATCGTTCTGGCAAGCTCGTACTCGTCTATATCGCATCGGATAAGATCTGCCTGAGGGGCAAAATTCTTAGTATCCTTTCCTGCCTGTCTGATACCGAGTCTTGCGCCTATCGAAATGATAACGTCGCACTCTTTGATGATCATGTTGGCAACACGGTTGCCGTGTGTTCCGATGAATCCTATATGCAGATCATCCTGAGCAAGATCAACACCGTTCATCGTGGTAAGGACGGGGATATTGGTCTTCTTTGCAAATTCATGCAACAGCTTTACGGCGCCAGATGTGCGTATACCGTTACCTGCCAGTAATATCGGTTTGCTGTATGTCGAGCGGAAAATCAATGACAACCCCTCCTTTCCGGCCTAATAATGCCATGTTGTAGGCTCTTGATACGATCTCGGGGAAGTCTTCCCCGCTGTTTGCAGTTACAGAGTATTTCGAGACACTTCTGGTCATTGAGACGAGATCCATTTCCTGGAAACCGTTCTGGCGGATACCCGAAAAGCCCTTCATCTCATGTGTGGGAACATTGCCGCAAACACCCATTATCGGGAATCCGTCAAACCAGCAATCTGCCAGACCGGTCAGTCCGTTGACTGCTCCGGGACCGGATGTCGTAAAATACACGCCCAGTTTGCCGCTTGTCCTCGCATAGCCGTCAGCTGCCAAAGCGCAGCCCTGCTCGTTGTAGCATACATGTGTCGTAATCTCATCACGGCGCTTATAGAGCGCATCCATGAACGGCACGATATAACCGCCCGCGTATCCGAACACGTCGGTTATGCCTTTTTTGATCAAAAAATCGACCAGGTACTCTGAACAATTCATTAGATAATTCCTTTAGCTGTATAAGTGTTCTTCAGGTATCTTCAAAAGAGCTTCGAACAATGCCAGGTCTTCTTTCCTGGTTATCTTAATATTACAGGATGTTCCTTTCGCGAAGTATACACGTTCGTGGCAATGTATCAGCAGTGAACTTGTGAATGTCGATGTGTGATAGTCCTCTTCCTCAGCCTGCTCGTAACACTTCAGAGCCAGAGCATAATTAAATGCCTGCGGTGAAGCAGTCAGCATGACGTGCTCCCTGTCAACATCAGTAATGCCTGATTCGTGATCCTCGGTATAAACGATCGGCGGGTGGCATTCGATCGAAGAAGAAGCATTGCCCTTCTCATGTGAAACCCTGATGACCTCATCGATCGCCTTCTGAGGAAGTACCGGTCTTACAGCATCGTGAACGATGATGTGATCTTCGGGAGCGGCCTTGTCCTTCAGGAAGAATACACCGTTTCTGATGGAATCGTGACCTGTGCTGCCGCCTTCGATTATCCATTCGACTTTGGTAAGGGAATACTTCTTAACGAGCTCCCATGTCTTATCGATCCAGTCCTTGACACAGACGACCACTATCTTCTCGATTTGGGGATTTCTCTGGAAATTCTCGATTGAATAGACGATTATCGGCTTGCCGTTAACTTCAAGGAATTGCTTGGGAATATCTGTTCCCATTCTCTTCCCTACACCGCCTGCCAAAAGGATAACGTAATTCTTCATGTATTATTCCTTATCGATCTTAAGAAGTGTTTCCATGAATTTTTCCATGTACTGCTTATGAGCGATGGTAAGTCTTAACCATCCTGTAAGTCCCTGCTTGCCGCAGAGAATAAGGATGCCGTTCTCTTCCAAAAGATCAGTGATCTCTCTTGATGTCTTGTACTTAGGCTTGATGCATACATAGCAGCCTTCGGAAGGAAGTGTCTCATAGCCGTTATCCGCGAGAGCCTTAAGGATGTATTCCTTGCCCTCGAGGTAAGAAGCGTTGAGCTCTGACATGAGTCTGTCGTGATTCTCAACGATCGCTTCTACGAACAGAAGTCCAATGGAGTTGACCGTGTAGTGAGGCTTATAATTATCCATGTAGCGGATGTTCTGTGCTGTGGAGATGATCGCGCCTACTCTCATGGAAGGGATCGAGAGCATCTTGGAGAATGTTCTGAGTACTACCACATTGTCATATTCCTTAACCAGATCAACTGATGTCTGATCGTAGAAATAGTAGTAAGCCTCATCGATGATAACGAGAGCATTGAACTCCTTTGCTTTCTCGACGATTGCCTTGATATCAGCCTTGGAATAAACATTTCCGACAGGCATATTGGGGTTAACCAGTACAACGATGCCTGTATCTTCGTTGATCGCAGCAAGTGTGTTCTCAACCTTATAAGAGAAGTCCTTCTCATACTGCATGTTTACGACCTTCATACCGATCATCTCGGCATATACTTCGTACATTGCAAATGAAGGTGTAACGGTAATGATATTCTTGCCGGGCTCACCGAAAGTCTTGATGACATAACCCATTCCTACTGAGCTTCCTGCCGTAAGAGTAACATTTTCCCTCTCAAGCCCCAGAAGATGCGCGTACTTCTCCGTGGGGATCGTTTCTTCAGGATATATTGCGAGGAATTCGGGAGTGACCTTCTCCATTACTGAATCAAAGAGCCACTGCGGAACTCCGTCCGGATTCTCATTCTGGTCAAGTCTGATATATTTTCCTCTTCCCTCAGGCTGGGGAACACGGTATGTGTTTTTAATGCTTTCGTCAACGTAGATCATTGTCTCGTCTCCTGTTTCTTTTTATTACTTTGAGTATTTTAACCTACTTCTTGTTTTTGTAAAACTCCCAAAAATGATTATTATAAAGGTCCGGACTTCAGGGCGGAGATCATTTCACGGTGTTTGATACATGATATAATTAATCAGATCATCTGACGGAGTAATGGTAATGACAGAAAGTCAAAGCAGTTTGCGCAAAGAACAGTTCAGGATACCTTTATGGTGTAAGATCCTGATCCTTGCGGTTCCGGTTATTATTTCTTTTTTTCAGCTCCGTCTGCTGGACAATGATTTCTATTTTCTCTACTCAACGGGTGAATATATAGTCAATCACGGCTTCCCCCATACTGATATCCTTTCGATGCACTCATCGATGAAGCTCGTGGTACAGCAGTGGCTCAGTTCCGTGATCTTCTATTTCAGTTATCATATCTTCGGCGAGTTCGGGGTCATGGCCATCCTTTATATATGCTATACGGCCATATGTATTCTCACTTACCGATTCATCTCTCTGATAACAGAAAATGACCTTATCTCCCTTATTCTGTCGGGTCTTATAAACATATTGCTTTTCGACCCGTTCATGGTCACAAGGCCGCAGATGTTTACATATCTGATCCTTCTGACCGGTGTTATCCTTCTCGAAAAGCACGTTAAGACAAACAGCATTAAATATCTTTTCGCTCTTCCGGTCCTTTCCGTGCTCCTGGTGAACCTCCATGCCGCGATGTGGCCCATGCTGCTCGTATTTATGCTGCCCTATCTTGCCGGCGCGGTTCCTCTGAATGCCATTTCCGAAAAGGATGGTCCTTCCGGGAATATCCTTGCTATTCTCGCCACCATGGTCGCGTGTGCATTGGTTGGTATCATTAATCCTTACGGAACGGATAATATGCTTTACCTGGTAACATCCTACGGCAAGGGAAGTTTTGAACTGATCTCCGAGATGGGTCCTGCTGATCTGTCGAATCCTGAGGGCATCACATTCTTCGCGTTCTTTGCGATAGCGGTACTGACCGCAGTCTTTTATAAGAAACGCAAGCTTTCGGCACGTTTTTTCCTGCTCTTTGCAGGGACGTTCGTATTAGGTCTGAAACAGATCAAGGGTATACCTTACTTCCTTCTTATCGGCATCCCCGCCTCATCATATCTGATAAGCGGGATCGATATCCGCAGCATTACGGGAAAACTCAGAGGCGCGGTCACCAAAACATTTAAGGTTCTGCTTGTTATCTTCCTGTGCTGTGCCCTGGGATATATCTGCGAGGCTAGGTTCTTCCAGACTTATGATATCAAGCAGTCCAAAAACGAACATTATGAGCATTTAGACAACATTACCGGAATACTGAAAAACAGCAGCTTACCCGTTGTGCTCTATACCAACTTCAACGACGGACAGTACCTTGAATTCAAAGGTTTCCACCCTTATATCGACGGAAGGGCCGAGGTCTTTTATGCTGACAACAATCAGGAATACGACTATTTTGAAGAGTATCTGAGCCTTTACAACGGAGGTTTCTTTTACAGGGATTTCGCTGACAAGTATCAGTTCAATTATCTTATCCTCGATAAGAACCTGGACAGCTATATGTATCTGTCCATGCTCCGCGACAGCGATTTTGAACTGGCATATGACTCAGACGATGTCACTCTTTTTATAAGAAAATAACCGGCTCTGTAAGAACCGGTTACTGCATTTTTGCTACCACTCTTTTGATCGTTATACCCTGATCGGCAAACTTCTGTTCAAATTCCGTCCGGATATTCTCCTCATTCCATTCGCTGTTATGGAGGTCTCTGGTAACATCGGTCAATGTAAATCCCGTTGCCTCAAATTCACCCAGGGAGAAATCGAAAAGATCATCATTATCTGTCTTGAACGCTATAGCTCCGCCGTCTCTCATCATGACCTTGTATTTTGCCAGAAAGTCTCTGTATGTAAGACGTCTCTTGGGCTTGTTCTGTCTTGTCCAGGGATCCGAGAAATTCAGGAATATCCTGTTTATCTCATTCTCACCGAAATAGTTCTCGATGATGCCGGCATCTCCTCTGACAAAGAACAGATTAGGAATATCAAGTTCATGAGCTTTCTCGATAGCTGCAAGCGTTACGGATGCATCTCTTTCCATGGCGATATAAAGGACTTCAGGATGTCTTACTGCCATCTCGGCACAGAACTTGCCCTTGCCGCATCCGATCTCAAGCCAGACCGGGGTATCCTCAGGGAATCCGCAGGCTTCCCTCCACCTGCCTTTATTCAACATGGGCGCATCAAACCAGCGCTCATGGCATTTCTCCATGCGCGCGGGAATATTGCGCTTGGTCCTCATTCTAGCCATAGATTATCAGACGATCTTTTCCGTGAATTTGGTTCCGCCAAGAACGTGAAAATGAACATGCATCACGGACTGACCGCCGTCTTCGCCGCAGTTGTTGACTGTTCTGAAGCCTTCGGAAATACCCTTGATCTTAGCCACTTCCGCAATAGCCTTGGTGACTTCAGCGGAATAGAGCGCGCCCTCAGGGTCGGCTGCCAGTTCGTTAATGTTGTCGAAATGCTTCTTCGGCACAACAAGAACATGAACCGGAGTTACCGGATTAATGTCGTTGAAGCAGAGAACGTAATCGTTCTCATACACTTTGTTTGAGGGGATCTTGCCCGCAACTATATCACAAAATAAGCACATAGCTTTTCTCCTTTAACCGTTAACCTGTGAAGCCAATACTTCCTCAGCCTTTGCAAGAGCATCGTTAAGTTTTGAAACGTCCTTACCGCCGGCCTGGGCCATGTCGGGACGTCCGCCGCCGCCGCCGCCGGCAACCTTGGCTGCTTCCTTGATGATGTTACCGCAGTGAGCACCCTTCTCGTTGGCGGACTTTGTAGCCATAGCCGTGAAAAGAAGCTTGTCGCCGCCGTTAGCAGCAAGGAATACCACGCCGCAGTCGAGCTTGTCACGGATCTTGTCTGCCGTATCTCTGAGAGCTGCCGCATCGGCTGCATCACAAGCCGCGATAACTGCCTTAACGCCTCCGATATCTTTGGCACCGGAAACTGCGCTGTCGGCAAATGAACCTGCCTTGGCCTTCTCGATCTCGGCGAGTTCCTTTTCGAGAGACTTGACTTCAGCATGAAGGGCATCGATCCTCTCCACGATCTTATCCTTGGGAGTCTTAAGGGCTGCTGCTGCCTCTTCAATGAGGCTTCTGTCTGCCTTGCTCATCTCATAGCATCTTTCACCTGTAACAGCTTCGATCCTTCTGATACCCGCTGCGATACCTGATTCGGAAACGATCCTGAACTGACCGATCTGAGCTGTGTTCTTAAGGTGTGTACCGCCGCAGAACTCGAGATCGAAAGGAGCCTCAAAACCGCCTACTGCAACGACTCTTACGACCTCTCCGTATTTCTCGCCGAAGATTGCGGTAGCACCGAGCTTCTTTGCGTCTTCGATTGCGAGAACCTTTGTCTCGACAGGAAGTGCCTGGAGGACAACATCGTTTACCATCTCTTCAACCTTGGCGATCTCTTCGGCGGTCATTGCCTGGGAGTTGTTGAAGTCGAATCTCAGACGGTCGTTGCCAACATAGGAACCTGCCTGCTCAACATGATCTCCCAAAACCTTCTGGAGAGCTGAAAGCAGTATGTGTGTAGCTGTATGGTTCCTTGCGATCGCAAGTCTGTTCTTCTTATCGACTTCGATGCTGACAGTCTCGCCTGCTGAAACAGTACCCTTAACAACTTTGAGAGTATGGAGATACTTGCCTGCGGCATCCTTATCAACAGATATGACGTCAGCCTCAAAACCTGATGTGAAGATCTTACCTTCGTCGTGGATCTGACCACCCATCGTGGCGTAGAGAACGGTCTTATCGGTAACAAGGATGATGTCATCGTCTTCTGAAGCACTGTCAACAACCTTGATGCCGTCTTCGCCGGAACTGAGAATATAGATGACCTTCGCATCACACTTGAGGTTATCGTAACCGTCGTATTCTGTGGCATTGGAATCCTTTGCCACTTCGTCAGGGATCTCGTTCACGCTGAGCGCGAGATCGCCCTTGGCCTTGGTGGCAGCTCTTGCCGTTTCCTTCTGCTTTTCCATTGCAGCCTTGAAGCCTTCCTCATCGACCTTAAGGCCTTCCTCGGAAGCCATCTCGACAGTAAGTTCTATCGGGAATCCGAATGTATCATAAAGATAGAATGCTGAATCGCCGTCGATCTCAGCTGAACCTGCAGCCTTCTTGTCATCGAGGATCTTCTTGAACTCCTTGATGCCGTTCTCGAGAGTGCTCTCAAATCTTGCGATCTCCTTGTCGAGTTCGTTAAGGATGAACTCACGGTTCTTTGCAAGAAGCGGATAACTGTCATCGTAAACGCTGTCGATATAGATCTTAGCGAGATCAAGGATCTGCTCTGTTGACATGCCAAGGGTTCTTGCGTGTCTTACGGCGCGTCTGATGAGACGTCTCAACACATAACCTGCACCGGCATTTGAAGGAACGAGCTTTGCTGCGTCACCGATAAGCATAACGCTTGTACGGATATGGTCAGCGAGAACTCTCATGGACCTTGTAAGCTTCTCGTCAGAGTCATACTTAACACCGGAAGACTTCTCGATAAATGCGATAGCCTCAGTAAAGAGATCCGTCTTATAAACATCCTTTGTTCCGTTAAGGAAAGCAAGGATTCTCTCAAGGCCCCAGCCTGTATCAACATTCTTCTGCTTGAGAGGTGTGAGAGTGCCGTCCTGATGTTTCTCATACTGCATGAAGACATCATTGCCGATCTCTGTATATTTGCCGCATGAGCATCCCGGACCGCAGTCAGGACCGCAGTCGGGAACATCGGCAATATAGAACATCTCGCTGTCCGGACCGCAGGGACCGTACTCAAGTCCCCACCAGTTGTCGTCTGCACCGAGATAGTAGATGTTCTCGGGCTTGAATCCGGAAGCGATCCTGTACTGTGCGCCTTCCTCATCCCTGGGAGCGTTCTCGTCACCGGCAAAAACAGTTGCAGCAAGGTGATCATTATCAAATCCGAACACCTGGGTAAGGAGTTCGTAACTCCACTGGCATCTTTCCTTCTTAAAGTAGTCACCAAGGCTCCAGCTGCCCATCATCTCGAAGAACGTAACGTGGCTCCTGTCGCCTACCGAATCGATATCGTTTGTACGCACACAGCCCTGAACATTGCAAAGCCTTGTTCCCAGAGGATGCTTCTCACCGAGAAGGTATGGCATCAGGGGCTGCATTCCCGCAACATTGAACAAAACTCCGGTTGAACCGTCAGATACTAGTGACACCGCACCTACATCAACATGACCTCTCTCAATATAAAACTCTTTCCAGGTCTTTCTTAATTCTTTTGAAGAAAACTGTCTCATAGATGCTGCTCCTTAATAAAAATAAAACTTAGAAATTATAAATCGTTTGAATTCTCTTTGCAATCAGAGGCCGCCAAGTTTTGCGGCTCCGGCGGCTTTCTTGATAAATTCCCCGTATTCACGGCAGACCTCATCGTTATCGATCTCGATGTTCACATTATCAAATGTTGATAATTCGAACAGATCGGTATAGAGAGTCGGGGCTCTTCCGGTCGTTACGCTGATCACCAGTATGCCCTTGTCGAGCTTAGTATCATCAGCTATCCTGACTTTGTCACTTACCTTTGAAGCGAATGCCCCGTATGCTTTCAAAGCATCCTTACGCGTCCTGCCTTTAATGGTGATCCCGACCTGGGTAACGCCCCTGCTCGAAAACGCCGACAGTGAATTCTCGATAAAGCTCTTAAGCTCCTGCTCTCTTAACCTGTCATTTTTATAATCGATATAAGCATCATCAGAGAAACAGACATTCGCCATACGGTCTACCCTGTAGCGCCTCAATGCGGATGACAGTTCATGGTCTCTTTCAAGGCCTTTGGCTTCAGCATTATCGATCGCGATCAGATAATAATTGTTGTTCTCCCAGTCAAGCGCCATCGGGGATACGATCTTATCCTCCTTCTCGGTCAGTTCGCTCCCGAGCTTATAACCGTAGGGGATCCTCAAAGAAGATCTGGATTCGATGGCGGTCCTGATGTTATTAAGTCTTGAAATGCACTTCCTGTCGACCTTCTCATAGTGCGGATAGAGTGTTCTCTTCTCATAACCGTCGGGGAAATAAGTCGGGAACATCTTGATTATCTTCTCGCAAAGATCGGAATCAACGAATGTCGTTGTGCTTATCGCATCGACTATAAGCCTTGCCTCGTCAATAAGTATCTCGTCCTTCAGTTCTGTTCTCTTGTATTTTTTTCCTTCGGTAAAGATCCACGAGTCATCAGTCGTAAGCCCGGATTTCTGTACATACTCGTTGATCTTATAAATATCGGCATAGATCGATTTGCGTTCAAAAGTGGTTCCTGTCTTCTCTTCAAGATAAGAGATCAGCTCACTGACGGAGACAGATTCCTTACCGCCCGAGGAACTGACCTGATTCTTAAAATAATCATATATGAACAGTATCTTGAGTTTGGATAATTCACTGTTGGCCATAAACGCACCTCCGAAAGATATTCATAAAACAATAGTACCATTAACAGTACTTTAAGTTAAGTTCGCTTTCCCTTGTTTTTTCTGTCAGTTGCGTTGTTTCATGCCAATCCCGCGGGGAACATTTTTTCGCTCACAAAAATATAAAAAAGCCTGATTTTTATCCACAAAACAGCGTTTGACCGTGATAGAATGTAAGGCACTTTAATTGTCTTTAGTGGGGTGAGAGGCGTGAGAACTATTAGTGAGCTCGGCTTTGCGGTGCCGGACATTCTTCTTCCGCAGCAGGGAACTGATCTTAAGAAATGGGCTGTTATCGCCTGTGATCAATATACATCCGAACCTGAATACTGGGAAAACGTTTCAAAGGAAGCCGGGGATTCTCCTTCAACCCTGAATCTTGTTCTTCCGGAAGTATATCTCGGAACCGGCAAAGAGGCTGAAAAGCTCGGCTCCATTGCCGATACAGCCCGTAAATATCTTGATGACGGCATTCTCAGAGATCTCGGTACGGGATTTATCCTGACAGACAGGAAAACAGAACTGCATCCTTCCAGAAAGGGCCTTATGGCTGCAATAGATCTTGAAGGCTACAGCTTTGAACCCGGCAATAAAAATATCTGCAGGGCAACCGAAGGAACGGTCCTCAGCAGGATCCCTCCCAGAGTCAGGATAAGAGCCAATTCACCTTTGGAGCTTCCTCATATCATGATCCTGATCGATGATCCGGAAGGTCTGACGATCGAAAGGGCATTTGATATGGCGGCAGTTGAAGGTCTTAATCCTTTGTATGACACTGATCTTATGCTCGGTTCCGGACATATCACCGGAACCTTTATACCTGACGGCTCTGCTGTGGCGGAATCGATAATCAACGGTCTGTCCGCCCTTAAATCGGGCAATTCCGACGGACTTTTATTCCTCGTCGGCGACGGCAACCATTCACTCGCTTCAGCAAAAGCTCACTGGGAGAATATCAGGGAAGGCCTTTCTCCGGAAGAACGGAAGACTCACCCTGCAAGATATGCTCTTGCGGAGATAGTCAATATTCACGACAAAGGACTCGATTTCGAGCCTATCCACAGAGTTGTATTCAATATCTCCGCTGAAGAATTTATCAGCAAGGCAAAAGAGTATTTCAAGGATAACGGCATTGAGATCAACTCAGGTTCTGAGGATATGCAGAGCTTTACTGTGGTTACTGAAGGTTCAGAGGACGTTAAGGTCTCACTTGCAGAACCTCCGCACACTCTTGCCGTAGGATCTGTCCAGATGATGATAGACAGCTTAGGACTTGAATGTGACTATATCCACGGCGAAGATTCCGTTAGAAAACTTGCCGGTAAGGGCAACACGGGAATCCTTGTTCCCGCTATCAGCAAGGATACTTTCTTCCGCACTGTCGAGAAGGAAGGAGTTTTCCCCAGAAAGACCTTCTCCATGGGAGAGGCTTTCGAAAAAAGATTCTATCTCGAGGCCAAGAAGATCGAATGACAGAATCCAATAAAGAAATATTAGAAGAAAAAAAGAAAGTCTGCATTATCGGATCCGGACTGTCCGGTCTGACTTGCGGCATGAGACTGGCTAAAGCCGGCTTTAATGTGACGGTCGTTGAAGAGCTTGCCTCTCCCGGCGGACTTCTTGCATATACCAGGATCGGAAGAGAATATCTGGAGCTTCTTCCCCACCACCTCAGAAAGAGCGATAAATCTTTGCTTGCTCTTTCCAAGGAAATGGGTGTCGACGATAAGATCGAATGGTTCGATTCCGCCTGGTCCGGAAAAGCTTCCCACCGCAAGGTAGGTTACTACAACGGCGGTTTTGCATGCCTTATATCCAGCCTTATGCAGGAGATAACCGACAAGGGCGGCCAGATCTATTATTCTACGACCGTAGCCGAGATTGCGAGACTCGGAAACGGCATGTACCGTACAAGCTGCATCCTTTCCAATTCGACAAGGGTGGTTATAGACAGCGCATACGTCATTTTTACAGGTTCATGCAGAACATTCGTCAATGTCAGTCACGGACTTCCGATAAAGATGGATGACAGGGATATCCTCATGAACGTCACATACAGCGCGAAGATCACGGCTATGATGGTCATGAAACACGAGATCTCCCAGATGTTCTATCAGGTTCCCGCAAAGGATTCGGGACTTCCCTTCAAGGCGATAATCAATCATTCAAGCACATTCGGAGAGAGAGGATACGGCGGCGCTGTTGTCTATCTCGTAGGTTCATGTTCGATAACGGATGCTCTCTGGATCGATTCCGATGCCGAGATCATGCTCAAATATTTTGCCGGACTCCGCAAGCTCTATCCTTCCCTGCGAAAATCAGATGTAAAGTCATGGCGTCTTACCAAGACAAGATATGCCCTGACCTCACAATATCCGGAGATCGATCTTACCAACCCCTGCGAAAACCTGTATGTATGCTCAACGGGGCTTACCAGATATGCGACAACCGATACTCCGGAGAATCATATGGATTCCGTTGTTGCTCTTGCGGGGAGGATCAGTTCCGAGATCATTAGATCTTATGAGGAATCTTTGTTGAGAATGACTGTGTCCGCTCCGGTAACAGAACTCGGTTCCCAGGAACACACTAAAAAAGAATCTATTGAAGGAGTTCTGTCATGAGAAAGCACCAGACTTCGCTTAACGGGTCTTCTCCTCTCCGCTTTTTATTAATTCTGATACCTTTCGGCATAGCAGGCATACTCGGTCTTTGCACTATGGGAGCAAACGATACCGCTTTGTGTTTCTGGTGGAGCGTCTGTCTTCTTCTCATCGGTTTTGCGACCCTGCCTCTCGCAGCAAAGTTATGGGAAAACTTCTCTTCCGGAGGTTTCTTCCTTTCGCAGCCGATGGGACTCATATTCACATGTCTTGTCCTGTGGACACTGACTCATCTGAAGATCTGCAGATTAAATCTTCTCTGCATTATAATCTCGGCACTGATAGTGGCTGCCTGCTGTTATATTCCCAAATCATTAAGGGAAGCTCTTTTCAAAAAGATCAACAGCAAAGGGTTCATTGAATCGTTCGTCACAGAAGAGACCGCTTTCCTTGTCATCTTCTTCCTCATGTGCTATTTCAAGGGCTTCCTTCCTGACATCAACGGTCAGGAAAAGTTCATGGATTACGGCTTTATCATGTCCATGCTGAGGAACGGCGAGCTTCCGGCAAATGACATGTGGCTGTCAGGCTATTCGATCAACTACTATTATTTCGGTCAGTTCATATGGTCCGTTGTTATCAAAGCAACATGTGTTCCTTCAGGGGCCGGCTACAATCTTGCAATGTGCTCGGCTACTGCAATTCCTTTTGCCATGAGCTTCACTATAGGTAAATATCTTGTTGAAGCGGCATCTGAAAAAGGTTTTAAGGACAGTAAGATCATTAAATATGCGGCAGCCCTGCTGACAGGATGCGCCGTCTCACTCTGGGGCAATTCCCACTCATATTTCTATGATCAGAACAGCATAGGCAATAAGTTTCTGGGACTTTTCAGCAAGCTGGGGATCGATGTCGGAAGGACCGACGGTTTCTTCTATCCGGACAGCACAAGATACATAGGCTGGAATCCTGATCTCAAGACGGATTACACCATCGAGGAATTTCCTTTTTACTCCTATCTGGTAGGAGATCTTCACGCGCACGTCATCTCCATGATCATCGTTCTTCTGATCATGGCAGTTATCCTGTCCCTCATCAGCACGGTAAAGCTCCCGTCAGGCAAAGACGTGGATGTTATGCACAG
>CACYRM010000042.1 GCA_902776845.1 Oscillospiraceae bacterium | reverse complement strand
TATCATATGGAATCCGGGAACCTCATGATCTTCCTGATAATAATTCGACATGTATTTCAACAGCGTTTGCGTATCGCCGCCGCCATTGTAATCACCCACGAAATATATATGATCCTTATCCGGATCAAACCTGATCTTATCCATCAGCTTTACGAGGGTTAATACCTCCCCGTGCAGATCACCGACAACAAAATGCAGCCCTTCAGGATAACGCTGCCTCAATGATTCAATGTTGTTATCTTCAATAACTATGGTTCTCGAATTCATAAGCCTGACCCTGATAATCTTGATTTCAGCCATTTAGGTTATAATCCTATTATATTCCAGCCAAGAAACAGGAGAACTGTATGTTCCATAAAAACGATAAATCTTTTGCGGCAATCCTTGCTTTTTCAATAATATTGACGTCTTTCTGCTCCTGCAGCTTGGACACACAGCCGGGTGCTGAGACCAGCCTTCCTACAACTTCAGCAACATCAGCATCAGAGACTTCCGCGGAAACAACCATACCTTCCGAAGAAACGTCAGAAACAACTGTTATTGAGGAGACCTTCGAGACTGCAGCCGATCATGAGGATATTGATACTTCATATGTCAGAACAGTTGACGGTGTTGAGCCGGAGATGATGAACGCTGATTACTGGATCGGCGAAAACGATAACAGGATCATTATGAATGCGGATGAAATAGCCGCATATAACTATGAAAACCGCGCGATCATCAAAGCGGCTGACGGCGAGACTATCATGCCTCATCTTGACGAATTCAAGGATACATTTGACGGAGATATCTTAAGAACATTTCTTACGGATAATTCCAATTCCATTCCCGATTACCCGCCACGCTACTATCAGGACGGTGGACGGACAGACTATGCATACTGGAAAAATCTTATTGAACTGTCAAATATCGATGCCGTTGAAGACGTGATCACGGTACAGTATGCATATACGGTAAAGAGAATGACTCTGAGGCTGTTTCCTACTGAAGACCGTGTTTTCGATGGCCCGGATGATCTTTATTATGACTATATACTGTACGCTGAATGCATGCCTTATATGCCTTGCGTGGTGCTTCACGAGAGCAGCGACGGCGAATATCTTTATGTTGTTTTCGACAGTTATTCCGCATGGGTAAGGAAAGATGCAGTGGCATTGTGCAAAGACAGAGAAGACTGGGTTGCCAGACAGAATCCTGACCAGTGGCTGGTTGTAACTGCCCGTGAGATAAGACTCGGAAATGATCCTTACAGCGATGCAACTACTGATCTCGTTCTTCCTATGGGAACTCAAATGGAACTGGTTCCGGCTGATGAAGCTCCTGATATCATCAATCAGCGGACCACATACGGAGATTATGTGGTCAAAGTTCCCACGCGCGGCCGTGACGGTTATATAGAAGACGAATACGTCATTATCCCGGTTTCAGATGACGTTCATGTCGGATTCCTGCCTTACACTCCGGCCAATATAGTCAGACAGGCATTTAAACTCCTGGGAGACAGATACGGCTGGGGCGGAGATCTTCAGGCTAATGACTGCACCGGCATTACCAGAGAAATCTACCGTTGCTTCGGCATACTTCTTCCCCGCGTCGGACAGTCTAACTCCAAAGGTGTATACAAAGTGAATCTGAGCGAAATGGATGATGAGGAAAAACTCGCAGAGATCGCTAAACTGACACCCGGAAGCCTTATCTCCTTCCCGGGCCACATGATGATCTATCTCGGAACCGTTGATGATGTACCTTATGTTATCAGCGCGACAGGAAGCTTCGTCGCTCCGTATCCCGGACCTGAGGAAACACTCCATCCGAACAGCGTCATTCTCACCAGTCTTTATGTACGGAGAGCCAGCCTTAAGACCTGGCTCGAATCAGCAACCGTGGCAATGACTATAAAGCCTGAGAAATAAAGATCTTACTTTCCTTCGGGATAAAGAACAGGCAGTGTCGGCAGATCTGTCGGGACAGTCTGTTCAGGCATTTGGGATACAGGAATGACAGTGCCGTCAGGTCTGATGGAAACCGGAATACCTGATCTCTCAATAACTGCCCTTGCATAATCCTGAACCGTATTTATCTTTCTCTCGAAAAGCATTCCGCCCATCTCATTATCATGGAAGAAATGTATATCGGATCCGGACGTCATGGGCAGGTCAAGGCTCATGCAGTATTCATAGCCTAAAGCGTTCATGTTCGGCTTATTGGCCGCATTATAGACCTCGATGCCGTCACACGCAGTGGGAGCAAGCTTTATGTCGGAAAGATAATCCCTTTCCCTGTACGGGTGCGCCTGGATCATGATACCGCCCGCCTCATGAACCGCTTCCAAAAGCTCATGCCTTGTCATGGACATGATGCGCTCATTATCAAGCAGCCACTGTTTATCGACTCCATATAGAAGATATTCGTCTTTATTGAAATTGAACTCCACTCCGAACATGACAGTAAAGTCTTTGCCTTCGGCAGCCTTTAGAGCTCTCTCAAAACCGGAACAGTATATCTCTACTCTTTCTTTCCAGGAAAGGTCCTCAGGCACACAGGTATTTCCGTTAAAGAAGTGATCCGTAACGATCATTCCGCTATAGCCCTTACCCATCATATAGGAAATATAATCTTCTCCATGTACCCTGCCGCACCTGCTGGCCTCACAGGTATGAAGATGCGTCTCATATAAAAATCCCATTATAAATATCCTTAGCTTAATTTTCCCGTCAATGCTAACACTCACCTCTTATCAAATCAAGGAAAAAACCGACAAATCCGGCTTTATAAAAAATTTCAAATTATTTGCAACATTTTCGATCTGACATCTGTATTTATGGTAACAGCGCCTGAAAAACCGTTCACCGGTCTGAAGGCAAAACACTTGAGGAGGTGTTATGTATGAATAAAAAGGTATTGGCAACATTAATGGCGGGCACAATGGTCGTTACCGCGACATCATGCTCAGCAGCAAAATCAGCCGCACGTGAGACAATCGCAATGCACAACACAGAAACCACCACGGTCGCAAATGACTCTATAGGCGATATGTCACTCAACTTTTATGAGGGGGCAGCATATGAGACTGAATCCTGGGATGCAGAAACTCCTGCATATTATGAAGACGAGTTCAACACGGAAGAATACAACACAATTAAAGAAAACGGCTTTATCGATGTTGTAAACACTCCGCTGTCGACATTTGCGGCAGATGTTGATACAGGTTCTTACTGCAATCTCAGAAGGATGATCAGAGACGGATGGGATCTCAATAATGTGGCATCAGCCATCAGGACCGAAGAGATCGTCAATTATTTCGATTACACAGTCGATAACACTGATGATGTATTCAGTGTCCAGTACTCAGTCGGCGATTGTCCTTGGAACAAGGATAATAAGCTGCTCGTTATGACAATGCAGGCAAACAGCGAGATCAATGTTCCCAATGAGGGAAATAACTTTGTATTCCTTATTGATTCATCCGGATCGATGTCCAGCGCCGACAAACTCGAACTTGCCAAAGAAAGCTTCAAGCTCCTGGCAGGCACACTTGGTCCGAAGGACAGAGTATCGATCGTAACTTACTCCGGCAGCTCCGCAACGCTTCTTGAAGGTTCAAATGACTATAAAGAGATCTGCAAGACTCTCGACAAGATCTCGGCAAGCGGCGGCACAAACGGCTCCGGCGGAATCACTGCAGCTTACGAATGTGCTGAAAAGAATTTCGTAAAGAACGGCAACAACCGTGTCATCATCGCATCCGACGGCGATATGAATCTCGGTATCACAAGCCAGAGCGGTCTTGTAGACCTTATTACGGAAAAGAAAGAATCCGGCGTATTCCTTACAGTATTAGGCTTCGGCTCAGGCAACTACAGTGATGCCAATATGGAATCCATTGCAGATGCAGGAAACGGAAACTACTTCTATATTGATTCGATCGAAGAGGCAGAAAGAGTCCTCTGCGAGAAGCTGATGCAGACTACAGTTACAGTAGCCAAGGATGTAAAATTCCAGGTTGAATTCAATCCCGCTGAAGTATCCGCTTACAGACAGATCGGCTATGAGAACAGACAGATGTCAGCACGTGATTTCAATGATGATACAAAAGACGGCGGCGAGATCGGTGCAGGCGCTCAGGTAACAGTATGCTATGAGCTCATTCTCACAGGCAGTGGTGCAGATGACGGACTCAAGTATCAGGATACAGTTCTTTCCGATGACGCGAAAACAGGCGAACTCTGCACAGTATCCGTAAGATATAAAGCTCCTACATCAGACCAGAGCTCATTGATCGAATATCCTCTCGTTGACAAAGGCATCAGCAACCGTAACGATTTCAACTTCATCTGCGGCGTAATCGAAGCATCTATGGTGCTTAGAGACAGCGAGTACAAGGGCAACGCTACATTTGATTCCGCTTATCAGCTTGCAAAATCCGGCTGCGGCGACAACAAGTATAGAGAAGATTTCTGCGACCTCCTTGTAAAACTCGGCGCAGACAAATAAACACTAGACTGACTTCTTCACATATTTTCCGACCTGGATAAGAAAGGCTGTTCCGTTTAAAGGGACAGCCTTTTATTCTTGTTACAGAAACCTAAAAACGAATGATAACCGCATAACGGTTCTGAGAGTTTACATAATCGTAAATGAATCTTAATTATCAGTTGTTTTCACAGGTATAAACTTAGAATATATAAATAGGCTTCGGAGTCTATTCTCGAAATCAAGGTTGATCTATTGGAGAAGTGTATATGTCTTACAGTCATAACCGAATTTGTGTTGATCTGCAGTCAGGAACCAACTGTTTCGGTTCCTATGGATTCAATGATCCGGCAGCCCGGAGAGACAGGACAGGAATAGTTTATGCTAGACGCGGCAAAGTCAGAAATGCCTATTCAGGCGACAGGCCGGACCGTGCTGAGCATAACTACAGAGGAACAACGGATAAACCGAGGAAAAAGAACGGCAACAAAAAGATAATCCCTCTGATCGTGATCATTGCTTCCGCATTGATGGTTGGTGTTGGTTCCATTTTTGTAATTAAATATGTCGTCAAATCAAATTCCGGAGCGAACGACACAAAAGTTACAGAGAGCCGTTCCAAAGAGAGAGAGACAAAGGCGACAAATACCGCTGCTGAGAGTGAGAAAGAGAATATTAATCTGACCGAGATCACGGAAACCACTCCCACAAGCGAGACCACAAAGGAAACCACACCTCCTAAAACCGGCTGGCAAGGCAGCGATACCATCGGATGGCGCTATTTCCCGTATCCTGAATACCCTGATGCTTATTATCATGACAACTGGTATGAGATCAACGGCAAATGGTATTACTTCAATTCCGATGGCTATATGGAGCGCAAGTGTTACCGTGACGGTTACTGGATTAATGAAGACGGTACACGTGATTCCGATTCACCTACCGGCGAATGGAAAGAGAATGATGACGGCAAATGGTACGAGGCTGCCGGCTGGTATCCCAGCAATATGGGACTTTGGATCGATGGTGAATACTATTGGTTCGATTCTGACGGATTCTGGGACCCGGAGGTGAAAACTCCTGAGGAAGCAGCCGCCCTCAGAGCAGCTGCTGAAGCCGAAGATGAAGATGACGACGAGGATTGATTCCTGTTGACGAATAACATTCAAAATAACAAAAGCATCTCGCTGGTCAATGTGAGATGCTTTTTATTTTGGACTTCTGAATAATATCAATTCAAATCACGGAGCGGGCGAACCGATAATTTTTATCTCACTCATATTGGTATCAGACCAATCCGTACCTTCTCTTACCGCAATGAGCGTGATCCTTAATTCACCGTCACTGATTATCGGCGAAGGGAAAGTAACTTCCACGCCTTCTGAAGCTACATCAAAGTTATCGGCTGCATAACCTGTCTCAGCAGTATTCAGATATACTCTGTATCCGTCGTTACCGCTGGATACATAAATTACAGAGGGAGCACTGTTTTTATAGAAAACATTTTCGGATTTACAGTATCCTGTATATACAACAAGTCCGGTAATAACAGTACCCTTAGGAATATAAATGGAAATATACTCGCCTATTCCGTCTCCATCTGCACCTTCCGCCCAGCTGGTATCAAGATCGTCATCGATCAGATGATATGCCGGATAGACGTTACCGTAGCTTTCATCATCCTCAGAAGAGGATCTGATATCCGTGATCAGATCAGTTATATCAACAGGCTCTGCAACAAGAGTGGCAGTATCTTCAGGACGGACTACTTTATAGCCATCCCACTCACAGATAAACCCGGATATCTGGGAATTGTTTTCTTCGTTAAGATCATTCCAGGCCATCGGCCACATAGCAATATAGTTTTCAAAGCCGTAAACAGTATCATCATTGTTGGGTTCTCTGTCTGCCCAGTTAGTGTAGTTCCAGTTCTCACCGGTTATCCAGTTCCAATTGTCTGAACCGTCTTTATATCCGCCGATCCAAAGCTTTAAACCAGACGGATTGATCTCATAAACAAACTCCTGCTCTTCTACAGAAGTAATTGTTACCAGATGACCTCCTATTTCCTCGCAATAGGCTTCTGCCTCAGTCCATGTCATTACTTTCTCGATAACCTGATATCTGCGGTTCTCGAAATAAGAATAATCGCCTGTTGAATAACTGTCAGGTTCTGCAGATGTTGTTGCCTGAGTAGTATTCCTGGTCTCGGAATAGGATAAGTCAGTAGTGCTTGCAGTTGTGGTCTCTCTGGTGGAAGATGTGGTCCGGGTACTTTTACTTGAATTGTTGTTTGATGAGTCATTATTCTTAATGATTCTCGGTATGATGAATATCAAAGCGACAGAGGTTACAACCACAAGCGTAGCAGCTATAGCGATACCTGCGATCAGCTTGCCATTCTTTCTCGGCTTCTCAGGTCTGGCAAGAGGTTCAGCGGGAGCAAGAGTTGATTGGAGTTCGGAATCGGGTACAGGTTCAAAAGCAGTATCAGGGTTGCGGTCTATATAATCGATCTTACTCTCTGACTTGACAACTTTGATCTTGCTGGCATCAGCATAAATACGTCCGTCCGCATCTCTCCAACCGAAAAACTTTTTGATCTTATTAGAAGAAGACTTGCTTTTTACTGGGGCTTTCTTCTTCTTTTTTCCCTTTGGCGGAACATTATTCCTGCGTTCAGACATCTCAATATCTCCAACTGTTGTTACTCTATCGTCCAAAACCCCAATATCATAATGGCTTGGTTATTGTTTCTGAAGGAGTATTTCAAATAATAATATCACAAAAATTTTAATCTGAATAATCGGCTGCATATTATCGAATAGTATAATTACTATAAAAGGCTTGATTTACTTGTTCATTGCTGTACAGGAGGTCTTTATGGCAATTATTGAGAGTTTATCTTTAAGAGCAGGCGGCGGAGTTATTTCATCGGCATCACAGAGCGAACAGCGAGAAAATGTCGTTAATATCTTTATCGGTCTTGGAGGCACCGGAACAGATGCCATAAGAACTATCAAAAAGCAGGTTTATGAGCGTCTTATTCCTGATAATGTCGAAGAATATGATGATCCTAATAGCAACGTATCAACCCGTGAATACAAACACATAAAGTTTCTCAGTATTGATACAGATCAAAATGCATATGATGTCCGTCACGATATTCTTGATAAAACAGAGAAGATGGATCTGTCATTTCATGGCTCAATGATTAGAGATAATACTATTTCTAATCGACCTGACTTGAAATGGCTAGTTAATGATACGGCTGTTAATGAGGTTTTATCAAGAGGAAATGGTGCGGGAGGTATCCGACAGGTTGGACGATTTTTGCTTTTTGATAAAATGGACAGTTTTGAATCTGAGATCATTCAGTTGGTTAACGATGCATCTGTAGGAATCAAGGATCATATGATAGCAATCCATGTTTTTTCTGGTGTTTCTGGCGGTACAGGTTCTGGCATGTTTCTTGATGTTTGTTATGCAATCAGGCGTGCTCTAAATTATATTAAATATAAGATGATTTTCGGTTATTTCTTTTTGCCGGATATAAATCTCTCTGTCAAGGGACTTGATATCGCTAAATACAAATATCTTTATGATAATGCGTATGCCTCACTTCAAGAACTAAACTATTGTATGAATATTCCAGAAAATGGCGGTTCTTTCAAACAACCCATCAAGAATGGAACGTTTATTGAATGGAATTGCAGACCTGTTGATATGTGTCATATTGTCGGCGCTCAGACTGAGAACCTTGCCAAGATCACAGATGATGCTTATGACTATGCATTGCATACAGTAACAGAATATGTAATGGATTTTCTTTCTGATATATTTAACGGCGAATTTGATGTTTATTCATATGCTTCAACATGCTATAGAAGAGAATACGATGCGTCTAGGTTTCGAACAAGCGGTTACAATCCCTGCATGGTATCCCTTGGGGCATCTTGCACATGTATCCCCTATCGCGAAATCAACACATATCTTGTATCCGGTGTGTTTGAAGAGTACAGAAAGAAGCACAATGTGAACGCAACCCAGGCTGATGCAGAAGGTGCAATCAACAAGGCATGGAACGTTACGGTTCTTCCGTTAAATACTATGGTCGATAAGATCTATGCTTCGATCCTCAAGAAACTGTCCGGAAATGACAGTAACGGTCTACAGGGTTATGACTATTATAATGATCCTGACGGAACTGGAAAGCCGTGGAAATACTTATTGGATACTGTTACTTCAAAAGGAGAGAATAAGCTTGAAACATTCTATCTCGATGCATTAAACAAACACATTGAAAACCTGGCCGCAAATGCAGATAAACTCACTGGTCAGGGTGTAGACGGTGTTGTAAACAGAGAATCACTCATTTATCTGTTGGATCAGGCACTGGATCCTATCGTTAAGGACATCAACAGAGGTCCTCAGCATGCAAAGAACATAATCGATTTTGTAGAAGGCGCAAATGTCCTGAATCTTATTGCCGGATTAAAAGAAAAAAACAATGCCGAATATCAGTCTGTAGAGAAAGACAGAGCCCGCAAGTATGAAGATTATCTCGAGACAAAGAGAATCTTCTTCAACAGAGAAAAGCAGGGAATGTTTGATAATGACAAGAAACGTTATCAGGATTTCGAAGACTGTGTAGTAGCTTATGTACAGTTGATTGAACAGGTCGGCGGAGTTTACAGCAACAATACTAACGCCAAGCCAATGGTAGGCGTTTACGGACAAATATCCAATGTTCTGGATGCACTTGAGAATCAGATTAAGGAACGGATCATGACATATTACGCTCCGTTAGCAGATGTTCTTAATGATTTGACTGATACATTTGAAGAAAACTATAAGTATCTTAAGAATGCTACAAGTGAAGCTCAGCGAATCGGCTTTAACAGACCGTTGGTTTCTGTACAGGATGAGAATATTATTGCGCTTCTCGACGAGCATATCAGGGAAATCCCGATAGTTGATACATTCCGCGGCTTTATGACTGCATTAATTGATGACGGTTATGATGTATGGCAGAAGAGAGAAGAAAACCTTCCTAAGACCATACAGAATTTCTTTTTTGGTTGGGGCGGATTGTTCAGAGACATTTCATATATAACTGTTGATTCATTCCTTGAGAAGAAGTATGGACTTACAGGTGATAACCTTGCACAGAAGATCATTGATGAGTATATCAGAGATCTGATATATGCTTCGTCTCCGCTATTACCTGCTGATGGTAGTATGTATTACAATAATCATTTGTATTGTAGGATCATATCTTTCCCTAAATGGTCCTCTGTTCTTTCCAACGCTTTGACAAGTCCCAAATCAGGTATCGATGCAGGATGGACACGTATACCTAGTTCAATAAATGACAAATTATTATTAATTCAGGTCAGAAGAGCTTTTCCTATGCAAGCATATTCAGAAACCTGGAAATTAGAGAATCAGTACTATTCTTCTGATATCCATCCTGGTTCTCACTTATATGAAGAAAGTGGAATCTATGATGATATGCCTTTTTCCGATTGGAGATCATTACCTTCTATAACCTTGCCATCTGTAATGGGAGATAAAATACCTGAGAATTTGAAATCAAGAGTTAATGCAGTTAAGCAGTTGTTTGATATAGCAATCGAATATGGTGTTATTAAAATCAATTGTCCATATGAAGATGCAAAAGAAGAAGAATACAGATATTTGTATGATGTTCCGGAAAATCTTCAAAATGAAATTGACAAATTGATTGTTAATGTAAATTCAATTACAAATGCATCTGAACTGGAAACTCTCAAATCCCGTGTTAACGGTTTACTTGACGGTGGATACAAGAATCTTGTTCGCACTGAAATAATGCTCAAGCAGCCTCCATACAGAACGGACGCCGATGGATACGATATCCGCCTCAAGTTTGACTTTTTCTACCTATCCCCTGTCTATCAGCTCAAGGTTAAAGAGATCATCAACAAGATTGATTCCGACCTTGAGACTCTTAAGCAGGCAGTAAAGATCATTGAACAGAAAACTGCTCAATGAAACAGTCACATATAAGGATAAAACATCAGTGACAGTTGGAGTAATTATACCCTCCTAAACTGAGACTATGACAGCTCAGAAAATATACTCTTTTGTAACACAGATCATATTGTCGTATCCGGCCTGATCTATAAGGACCGCACCATCACCCAGGGTCGCAAATTCCTCGGGTCTGATCCTGTCGAACAGTTCTTCGTGAGAATCCACAGAATTGTCAGTGCCACCCAAAATATGGAAATCCTGCCTGCTTGTTCCCTTATGGGTTGATTCAAATCTTCTCAGATACTGACCTGTAACTGTAGTAAAAGGCTGAGCAGAAATGTTGTTGCTGCACTGCATTATATGAATTATATCCAACTTCGCCAGGGCATTCTCCATATCAGCCTGATTATCACCGTAAATGCCTCTCAGGTTATCACATGCTATTACTGTCGAGAACGGAAGCGCCGGCATCTTAAGGATCTCGGAATTAAGAAGCGTCGGTGCTGCATATACAGAATCAATAACCAGCAGGAACTGAATTCCCTCATCGATTATTGTCTGTATCTCACTTCCCAGATAATCGGTAACATGATTGTTGAACGGCACCTTTATCGTAAGGATGTTCTTCTCCTTAACGGCACTGATCATGCTTACATCAAGGCTCTCTTCATTCTCGCCTTTTCTTTTCCAGATTCTGCCTTCAAGATGACCTGCAAAAGAATTAATATCCGCTCTTACCTGAAGATAGATATTATCGTGCTGCATAAGTGATGAAAGAATATGCTGTCTTTCCTCCTCGGGCACTTTCTGGAACTCAGAACATTCTTCAAGCTCATCCAGTTCAAGATTGCAAAGATAAATAAGAAGATCAAGGTCTATACTCAGATCGTTGTACTTGATTATCTTAAGATAAGAGCGAAGCGCTTCAGCACAAACATGGAGCTGAAGATAAGACGGATTATCACGTGATACCTGTGGATACAGGACCTCAACCACACGCTCTTCAGGAATTCCGAATAACGGCTCATACACAAGATTGTCACGGTCTACAGAACACTGCATGACATCAATATTCGCAACCTCAGGAATAATGTTCCTGATATTCTGGAGTTTCCTGATCAGACCGTCATCATAATGAATTACTACAATACCCATCTTACCGAGGCAATTGGCGATAGCCTGGAGTATTACATTTGAACGCATCTCGTCCTTGCCGCCGAAAACGCCCATGTGCTCGATATTATTGAAACTCGGAACCCACTCATGAACATACTCGACATCACTGAATAATATTCCGCGGTCGTTATCATTTGCTCCGTGCAATTCACCTTTATTTCTTGACATACAGGCCCCCTGAATACAATTAATTATTTAGAACCTTTCAAACTTAAACAGGAACGGACAGTCATAATCGGCCAGACCGATAACCGCTGTACCTATCGAAAGAGCTGTCTGGTCCCAGTCCTCCACGGCATAACCTTCTCTTTCCCGTTTTTCTATTGAATTGTCCATGCCGGTATACTGATAACCTATAACATTGGGTCCGAACAGTTCAGATACATATTTTCGCGATGCGCTGTCGGAAGTATGGAACGCAAACAATGTTGAGAAACCGCCTGCGATTACATGTCCCTTTTCTTCCCCGTAGATATCATACAACTGGTTTATGGACTGAATTCCTGCGATAACCTTTACGCCTTTACTGCGGCCGAAGTTAAGGGCATCGTCCAAATGCTTAAGCTTGGGAAGCAGTTTAAGCTCATCGAGAATGAGATAGATATTATTCTCATCAGAAGACTCATTATCATTTCTTCCGAGAGCTTCTTTCAATGCAAGATCAACCAGCAATTTATATATCGGTGTAAGCGTCTCACCCGTCATAAGATCGTATTCGATAAAAACAGCTTTTCCGCCTTTCTCCCTGACAAATTCTCTTATGGAGAAACGGTCCTTAGCACCGACATCATTGAAAACTCCGAGGAAATAATCAGAAAGCATGCTCTTAAGTTCTGCCAAGACACCTAACGCCTGTCCGTTTTTACCGTCGCCCAGATATGAAAGGATGCCCTTCATAAAGTCGTATTCCGAAGCCATTTTCTGGAACACTTCTATATCTGCATTATTAAGAAGGAAATCGACCAATTTCCTGTTATTCAGCATATGCGCATATCCGCCGGGATCGGCTTTTGCTTTGGTGATAAAGTACATTATGACTTTAGCGAAAATATCCCTTGCCGCATTGCAGAAGAACGGCTGTGATGATGATCCTCTGTCATCAAACAAAGCCGCAGCTATCTCACGGGCATTCATGGAATAATATGTCTCATCTTCTCCGTCAGCCAATACCTCATCATAGATATTCCATCTCCGGCTGACATTGGCATAATCCTTTCCGGTACCGATCACACTGTCTCCGTCCTGACGGAAGTTATGATAGTAGTCGCCTTTGGTATCAAAGAAAATAAAAACATCATTGGGTTTCTGACGCTCACGGAGCTGTTCGATCGTCAAATTGAAAACATTCGTCTTTCCTGAGCCTGCTCCGCCCATTAACAATACGTGTCTTGAAAGAACAGAAGGAGTAAGCGTAAAGCAATAATCCGAACTCTCAGCATCGTTATAAAGAACAGAATAATTATCAGCGATTATTCTGTTGCCGTCGAGGAGCATATTGCCGAATATCTGTTTTGTCTTTGACTTATTCATATGAACACCTCTAATCCCTGAAGAAAATAAATTTCACTATCGATCCTATAGTTAATAAACCAAGAAGCACTATAGCTATTATATTTTTGAAAGAAGCTATGAGAACAAGAATACAAACACCTATAAATACAAAGATCTTGAGCAAAGGTCCTGAATCCTTAAATATTGTAAAAGCCACTAATGCCCATTCCAATATAGAAATAACCAGCATCCAAAGCATCTTAATGCTAAACTGCTTAACATTCTCTCCAAGCTTCGAAAAAAGCATGCCGTCAGTCTTTATGCTGCTGACTGCGAAAATGATCGCCACGACAATACCGACGGCTATCAAAACACCTACAACTATCTTCCAGTTGAAGCCGGGAAGACCAGCCTTGCTGTCAGGTGAATGTTTTCTTTTTCTTGCATTCCTGGATGAATTTCTTCTTTCTTGCGGTTCACTGTTATAATCAGAACTGCGGTTATAAATTCCGGTACTGCTATCAGGTATACCGTAAGTAACGTCGGGAGTATCATCCCTTGTTTCAGTACCGGTATATCTGCTTTCTCTGTTTGCTCTTCTGGCTGAGCTGTCAGAGCCGCTGTTCCAACCGCTGTTTCTTCTTCTTCTGTAAGAGGACGAAGAAGTAGTTGTGCCGCCTCTTCCGCCTCTCCTTGATGAACCCCTGTTATAACTCATCATTCACCTCTCATTATTACATTGACAGACCATTGTCCATTTCACTGCCGGCACTCTCGCCAAGACCTGATACCAAACCCTTACCGTCCTGACTCAGACCGCCTTGTTGCGACAATTCGGCATCCGTACTTAATTCAGTTATGTGAAATTTATACTGGTCTACTTGTTGTTCACACGCATCTATCTTCGACCGGAATTCTAAGCATTTCTCATCAGTAGCAACCTCTCTGAATCCCATATTGTTTGAACAGATATATTCATTCTGCTCAGCCTTCAGAGAATTCAATTCTTCCTGTGACTGTGCAAGACCTTCCTGCATATAACCGATACATGTCTGACGATCTTCTGCCTGTACAGTAGTTCCGTTTTCAAAATCATTATGAAGCTGTTTCGATTTTGTGATTGAAGCATCTATGCACTCTTGATGAGCTATCTCACCAGATTCCTCAGTCGCAGCTCTAAATGAAGTGTTTCCATAAACTATAGCCTCATTCGCCTGATTGGCTTCTGCTTCTGATATAGCACCAGATCTGTATGCATCATTTACCTGTCCGGTCTCCTGGGCATTTACGGCATCCGTATTGCTCAGACCCGCGTTTACATATTGGAAATGATTATCACGCCCGTTCACATAATCAAAGTATGCAGGATCATCCGTCATTCCGGAACAATGATCAGTTACATATTGGAAACCTGCATTATTACTGTCAAGTTCAATAGACTGCAGATCATATTCTTCTCCATCACTGATATATCCCGCCCCGGGTCTTTCAGCGCTTAAAACCGCTGTCTCACCTTCCGAATACCTGGACCCGTTCTTTAGAGTGGATTCTACAGCTTCATACTGGTATGCATGATTGTCTTCATGTATAACTGTATCTACAGCCTCATAAGGATTGGAACACTCAGTCAGATTTACTTCTATTGTATTTGTAGAATGATCATAACTGCCATAGCCTTCTGAGCCCTGAACTACTGTAGGTGGATTACTGAGACCGATCTCCGCAGAATTTTCATCACTTAATTGCTGTAATGATTCAATCTTTTCATCATCATCCATCTGCTTCCAGTTATCACTTCTGAAAGCCTCTATTCCAACTTCATCATATGATTTCGCATGTGATTCTTCCTGAGTGCTTTCCGGTTGCGGGCTGTCAGCCCAAAAACACGATCTGATACTTTCTACAATATTCCAAAAGCCCATACTTATACCTCACTGATCATATGTGGTGCAGCATCCCGGTCTTTAATCAATTTCTGAAGGTATATAAATCTTTTGTAGAATCTTGGTTTCTTATCTGCATCGGCAGTAACGACCGGTGAGATTGTATCGACAGCCGCTTCAGCCTCATCAAATCTTTCAAGCTGCCTTAAAAAATCAATATATACGAAGATAAGCTCAATAATAGGCCGCTTCATCAACGACAGTTCCATCTGAGAAACTGCACGTTCCCTAACCTTCTTTGCTTCCTCAGCTTTGCCGTCGAATTCAAGTTTCCAGGAATATTCCATCAGAAGATGATTCTTAACATCATCCGAATCTGCAAGAATAAGAGCTCTTTCGTATGCATCGTAAGGATTGTTTCTGTCAATAACATAATCTTCAGGTATAACCGGCTTTGCACCTTCGATCTTATAACCTGCATATCCGCAGTCGGGGCAATCAAAGATAAAAGGCAGAAATCCCGGATTGTCAGGTTTGCCGTCAAGTCCGAAATCTCTTGAAAATGAGGAAAGCTTGACTCTTGCTTCAAATACTTTCCCGCAATTAGCACAAGTAATATTCCTGACAGCAGTTTTCATAATGCCTCCTTATTCAAGTTCAAAAAAACCGTAAAGTGCTAAAGGATAATAACAGTCATATGTTGTATAACATCTGTTCTCATCCTCGATCAAAAACTCCATTCTTTCACAGATTGCGGCTCCTGCTCTGGGATAA
>CACYRM010000041.1 GCA_902776845.1 Oscillospiraceae bacterium | reverse complement strand
CCGGGTCTTATGTCAACAGCAACATCATAGACTTCGCCTCGGATGACTCTTACGAGCTTTCCCTGCGTATGTTCCTTCTGGAAATGCAGTCCTCTCAAAACGCCTTTGACACTCGCGCTCTCATTATCCTGCACGAATTCCTTATTGATGCCGATGGCGGCAAAATCCGCCTTCTTATATGTCTCCATGAAGTATCCCCTGGAATCGCCGAAGAGCTGCGGCTGAATGACGATAACGCCGGGTAATTCTGTTTTTTCAATAGTAAAAGCCATTAAAGCTCTGCCTCCGATAAATATCTTCTTACCGCATCCTTCCAGTCCGGAAGCGGCGTAAAACCTGCCTCAACAAGCTTAGCCTTATCAAGTCTGCTGTTCTCAGGTCTCGCAGCTTTGGACAGTCCGTAATCCGCGGTTGAGACCGGGATCACTTTTGTAGACAGACCATACTGCTTATAGAACTCAACACAGAAATCATACCAGGATATATATCCGCCTTCGTTTGTTGCGTGATAGTACCCGTATTTGTCAGATTTTATCATGTCGACAAGCAGGCGCGAAAGGTCCAGGGTATAAGTCGGCGTTCCGATCTGGTCATTAACGACACGGACCGTGTCGTGTGTCTTGCCGGCATTGATCATTGTCTTGATGAAGTTATTTCCGTTAAGACCGAAAACCCATGAGATGCGCACGATAAAATACTTTTCGAGGACCGATGAGACAGCGAGTTCGCCGTCGAGCTTGCTCTGTCCGTAAACATTCAGAGGAGCAAAGCATTTGTCGTCAGGCTCCCACGGTCTTTCTCCCTTGCCGTCAAAAACATAATCCGTGGAAAGATACAGCATCTTAGCATCGACTTCTTTTGCAGCCTCCGCAATATACTGTGTTCCCAGAGCATTTATAATATGGACCTTTTCCCTGTTCTCCTCATCTTCTGCCGCATCAACGGCAGTCCAGGCGGCACAGTGGATAATGGCATCAGGCCTGATTTCATTGATTACAGAGTAAACCGCTTCCCTGTCAGTTATATCCAGCTGAACGTAAGGCGCGGATGTTACGGCACTTCCGTCAGGAATGCCGGAATAGACTTCCTGTATATCAGAGCCGATGGTATCGATCCCTCTTGCCGCGGCATTATTGACTATATCATGGCCTAACTGGCCGCATACTCCTGTAACAAATATCTTCATTTATTTTCTCCAGTTGAATGATAACTCATTCTTCCATTATTCTCTTCACGCAATCTTTTTATTCTTGAACAACGATACCATTTCTTTTCTGTAAAAAACCGCCAAAACAGCAAGATACAGAATACCGCTTATGACTATCGGCACGACCACGCCCCACAAAGGAGAGGTTATCATGCTGTTCGTAAAAAGACATACACCTGTAATTCCCGCACCGCCCAGAACGCTTGCGGCAAGCGGCTTCAGTATTCCTCTGAACTTCAGCTCCCTGGTCCAGTACATACCCAGTCCGAGCATAATGAGCTCAGCGATAACAGTTGTGACTGCCGCGGCGTCCTCAGCGAAAAACGGTATCAGGATAAGGTTCAGGACAAGATTGACACCGGCGCTTATTAAAGTGGCGATCATGACCTGTTTTTCTTTTTTCAGAGGGATCATGACGATATTGATATAGAAATTAGCAAGAAGAGCGGGAATTATCGCTATTCCAAGAATAAACAGCGAGGACTGCGCTCTTATGTATTCCTCACCGGAGAAAAAGATGATGAGGTTTTTCCTGATCATGATAAGTCCGACCGATGCCGGAACAACGGCGATTATCGTAAAGTGAAGGACTTTCTCAAGTTTTTCGACGGACTTATGGACATCTTTGGAAAGCTCATTGGCTATCCTCGGAATGAATACAACAAAAGCGGCGTTTATAACCTGTTTTACGAGCAGGTAGAATCTGCTCGATACGCCGTAGAAACCCGTGATGTTGTCATCGTAGAAGATACCCAGTATCGTTACATCCGAATTGATGTAAATAAATGTTCCTATCGTGCAGGCGAAAAGAAAAGCAATGGCCTTTATGTGCTTCTTAACATTTTCTGAAGGTCTGAACTTAGGCGAGAATCCATATTTCTTCTTTATGTGGAATCTGTTGATTATGTTCGGAACGACCACACCGAATGAGGACGCTATCGCATATCCTGCCACATCCTCCGAATCCCTTACGAGCACGAAAACAAGTATCAGTGCCAGCGACTGGCAGATAATATGCCTTATGGTGATGAATGCGAAATCCTCAAAAGCGCTGTTTATCCAGTCGACACCGACCGTCGCAAACAATACCGTAAGGCTCAGTATGAGTATTACCGGCGCATATGAATGAAGCTTGGGCCAGAATACCAGAAGCCCGGCAAGGATAACGAACGCGATTCCCGTAGTAAAGACATTGATGGTATATATCTCGTTGACAAGTGTCTCCACCTTCGTCTTATCATCCCTGATGCCTGCGCATTCCCTTACCGCATAACGCAGGATGCCGGCGGCAGCGATATAGGATATATAACTCACGATACTTGCGCTGAAGACATACTTGCCATAGTTATACTCGCCGAGGAGCGTGGTGACATAATGAAACGTGATCATCGGGAACAGGATATTAACCAGTTCCTTGATGATGTTCAGCGTTGCGTTTACTGTCAGCGACTTCTTGCCCATTATGTTCAACTCTTCTTCAACAGTTTTACTTTGATGAGATCATGATAAACGAAGTATCCTGCCTCGGTGATACCGAACGACAGATCCGCCAGAAAGATCAGGAAGATATTTGTGTGCACGTATTTTCTGTAATAGTACTTCAGTGATTTGTGCATGATCTTCCGCATCTTATAGTTGTCTGCGCCCGTATGATCGTGAATGATGGTAATGGCAGGCTGGTAATAGGTTATGCAGCCTTTTTCGAGCATCCTTCTGCTTAAGATCATCTCTTCGCCGTAAAGGAATGTATGCT
Source organism: Oscillospiraceae bacterium (assembly GCA_902776845.1). Lineage (GTDB taxonomy): Bacteria > Bacillota > Clostridia > Saccharofermentanales > Saccharofermentanaceae > Saccharofermentans. The sequence continues at coordinate 13,145 of CACYRM010000041.1, read as the reverse complement.
CGTCAAAACCTCCGACAGCCTCGAATTTGGATGCGGAAACGATCATGAAACAGCCCATGACCCAGTCATTCTCACCTTCCTTGGGATCTAAGACAAGCGTATTCAACTTGTCATTGAATCTGCAGTGGAACCATCTTGAGTTATAGTAGCCTGCGATCATCTGGGCCCAGATTCCTCTGAACATCTTCGGATTCTGTCTGGACTTTCCCTTGTACAGGACATTGGGACCAATGATCCCCACATCAGGGTTATCACGTAAAGTCTTTGAAATGACCGACAGATCTATGTCTTCAGGGAAATCCAGATCGCTGTTCGAGAAGATATAGTATTCGCTTTGGAACATCTCTTTCGCGTAACCTGCCCCGACATTGTTGCCTATCGCATAACCGGCGTTGCAGTCATTATCTATCATCGAAAAATCAATTCCGCGAACATTGAACAGATAGACCTTCTTGCCCTTATATTCAGACTGTGAAAAAGTTATGCCGTTATCTTCAAGGTATTTCCTGCCGGCCTCTTCCGCGCTGTTGTCCACGATGATATACGCGATCTCCTCATTGATCTTCGCGCTGAACCGTTCACACATCTCTATGGTGCGGCCGATACTCTTATAATCTGTTAAAACGATTGAATTCATATTTGCTTAACCTTGGGTCTGTGTTTATCTCGCAGAGGACTGCCGTGAATACAAGTGCCATCAGCCGTGCCTTGTCAAAATACGATGTCAGGACCGATGAGAGAATAAGACATATCATAAGACCGAACAGCAGAGCTTTATTGTCAGTCGCATATTTAAAGCTTCTGCAGACTTTGATCATTATAACGATATAAAGCGCTATTCCTATGATGCCGAGCAGTGCGAATAATCCGAAGAGTCCTACATCATCAGGATAATACAAGCCCTGAAGTCCTCTTACGTATTTCTCGACTGCCGGATATGATTCGGGATCTGCCATTCCGATACCGAAGAAGATGTGTTCAAATCCCACGCCCATGTAGTGGCCTGCGGCTTCGACTCTGGCAAACCACGAACCGGAATTGTTAAGTACGGATTCCGCGATCGATGTCAGCTTAATAAAAGCCACAGCGGCACCGCCCATCAGAGCCAGTGAACCGGCGAGGAATATGACCGTTGTGATCCTCTTCCTCGAACGGTAGATGAGTATGGCAATAGAAGATACGAGCACGATAACAAGATACGCTCTCGATCTGTCGATCAGCAGTATTACGGCAAGTATCGCGGCATAGGATATGATATCAAGAAGGCTCTTCCTGAATTTTTTCGCGATTATCCTGTCGAAGATAACAAGCGAGAATACACGGAAGAATCCGTCGAAAGTATTCCTTATACGAAGTCCTTCCTCGGGATGCCAGATGTAATGGTCAGGAATCAGATCAGGGATCTTAAGGAAAACAGACGGCTTGCCTGTATATTTCGCATACTGGATAAAGAACAAAATGCTTACGAAGATTGAAGCTATCTCGCCTATAACGATAAACTGTTCCATTGTGGTCTTATCCGCGAGATACCTCTTCGCAGGGAAATAGAGCAAAAGCAGCAGATACGGAAGGATTCCCCAAATGACCTGCGTAAGCTTATAACCGAATTCAAACGAAGACAGTATCGTGGATATGGTGACACTGACAAACACCAGTATGAAAGATATGCCGAAATATCCGAACTTCAGTTTCTTCTCCCTTATGAGGAACCAGGCAAACGCGCAGACCGAGAATACGGCAAGAAGGTTCTTATTCGTGCTTCCCGCGACAAGGACAGCCGGCAGAGAGATCAGATAGAAGAATCTGAACTCGCACAGATAGAAAAGGACTATCGGTATTATGGAGGCGGTAAACCACTTTTTGAAGATCTTCGGGTCGTTTATCATCTGCTCTTCAACCTGTACTCCAGCTTTGGTGATATCACGTTAAGAAAGGCCTGCATCTTCCACTTAAAATCCCCCACGGGAGAGAATAACACCTGAAACAGGTTCTTCCTTATGTTTCTTCTAAGCCCGCTCTGCAATTCCCTGTCCGTATATCCGCAGTCAAACATCCTGTTGATATAAAAAGACGATGACAGCGCGATCCTGCCGCGGACCATTCTCTTTATCTTCGGGTGATCCTCAACGGCAGGAAGCAGTTTTTTTAGCGAATCGATCTCGGTGATCCAGACCGGATCAAAGGTTGTGGACTGCACTGACCTGTTCCTTGCACTGTTCTCACGGATCACATAGTGATAATCAATATATCCGGTATTGATGTTCGTCTTTCCGCAATTCTTTGCATATTCACAGCAGAAAAGAAGATCCTCAAAAAGAGTTATATCCTTATCGAACTCTATCTGCTTATCCTGGATCAAAGAACTCCTGAATATCCTCGCAAAAGGATAACCCTGAACGGCACTTGTCGAGATAAGTTTTGAAAGACATTCTTCCGCACCGAAGCTGCCTTCTATCCGCACGCAGTCTTCAATAAAAGCACCGCCCTCATTCTCCTTTTTCCAGCCCGTGATGCCGAAATCAACGTCATCATTCATCAAGGATACAAGATTCGCTATGTATTCATTGCCGACAGTATCATCGCAGTCTATAAAGACGATAAACTCACCTTCAGCATCCGCAATACCGGTATTTCTTGTATCAGAGACACCGGAGTTTGCCTTGGATATAAGTCTGATCCTGTTATCAGCTGAAGCATACCGCTTACAGACTTCAGCAGAAGCATCAGTCGAACCGTCATCTATCACAAGGATCTCAATTTCCGGATACGTCTGGGCAGTTACGGAATCAAGACACGCGGCGAGATACTTCTCACCGTTATAGACAGGAATTATTATGCTGACAAGATCTTTGCAGTAACCCATCCTCTTGATCCGTTCCTCACTTCTCAAACATGGACTTTTCCGGAAGGAGTCCGTCCAAAGCCCTGTTTATCTTTTCCCTGCATATCTCAAAATCTTCAACTGTCGTCGAATCATTAATGCATACGATATGCGTCTTTCCGGGGTTCTTAAGGAGCGCCGATACACCTTCCGTATCGGAACCTCTCGTATAGATACCGAAATCCCAGCGTCTCGGCTCGAAATTCCCCGTCATGAGCTGCCACTGGCGGAACAGCCAAATGTTGATATCATCTCTTGTCCTGAACTTATTGGCAGATGTGTGATCGAGCGTCTCATACTCCTTATCCCACAGTTCCTCAAATGTGGACTTAAGATACGACATCTGTGTATGCGGCTCGAAAATGCCCACGATCGTGCTGAACCTGCTGAATATCCTTGTCCTCAGAGTAAACTTGCCGTACTTTGACGAATACCATTTCTTCTTATTCTTCTTGATATCTGCGACAGTAAAATAGTCGTTGATGATACCGAGATTATTGATCTCCGTGCAGCAGATGATATCCCTGAAAACAGGTGACGGAGATAAGACTGCCATATCCTTCGGCAGTCCGTTTTCGAAGAAATCCTCAGGCCCGCACTTTTGGATAACGAAGGTATCATCGTTAAAGCTTATGAACCGGTCAGCAAGTCCCGGTATCCTGTGCTGGTTGATGTCGATAGTATTGGAGTTGAAGGTCGGAAGATACTTTCCTGGGATAAAGTCCTCATGCTTTACAACATGAAGCTTGGGACAATTCGCATTGAGCCACTCCGGCAGATGTCCGCAGGTTACGAAATGCACCTTGTTGACCCACGGCATGAATTTCTCAATGCCGCGGAAAACATACTGAAGATTATCCCAGTCGCGGTAACGCGTGATACCGTTACTGCTGCTGTCGATACCCTTTATCTTCTTTTCCCATTCAGCTTTGGAAGCAATCCATTGAGGATCGTTTCCGTCTACCCAGGTCATTACGATATCGATCTTATCCGTATTACTCATTGCTGCCTCTTGTTCTTATCAGTTTTGCGGGCACGCCTGCGATCACGGAATTTGCCGGGAAATGCTTTGTTACGACAGCATTTGCGCCGACCACGCATCCGTCCTCAAGTTCCGCGCCGTCAAGGAATACCGCGCCCGATCCGATCCAGCAGTTATTGCCGATCTTTATTCCCTTGTGGCTTACGCCCTGATCTTTTATCAGCGTGCTCAAGTCATCGAAATTATGATTCTCCGAATGGAACCTAACGAACTGCCCTGCAACGACATCCTCACCGATCTCAATGCCGCCTGCAGCGCCGAAGAAACAGTCGTTATTGAACGTCGTACGGCTGCCGATCTTAACGCCCTTGCCGACATACTCAAGACTGCCCGTACACTCGATCCTCGTATTTCTTCCGATGACAACATGGTCACCGATATTAACACCCTCTTTGGATAGCGCATCAATAAAGACGCCGTCGTGAAGCTTTGTTTTCGCGCCGATCGAAAGATAACGCTTCTCTTTGACCTTCACGCCCCTGCCTACGAAGACGGAACTGTCTATCGCTTTCTTTCCGAGCGCGAAAAACTTACCCCTGATCATCATCCAACCGTATTTCCAGCAAAGGCTCCTTATGTAACCTTTGCTGATCCTCTCATCGAGTTCGAGCCCTTCTTTGCCGGCCATCTTAAGCATCTTATCAGTAAGCGACATGATCAGCCCTCCAAATAGCATTCATTGAGGATCCGCTGTGACATCTCCGATACCGTCATGATGTCCTGTCTCTCAATGACCGCTTTGTTCATCTTTGTCAGCCTGTCTTTGTTAAGGCTGTTTACCGCATCAATGATCTTCTGTTCATCGATGTCATCAATAACTATCCCTGCGCCGTCAGCGAGTATATCCTTGGATCCGACAGTGCCGCTGATTATCACGGGCACGCCGTAGCTAAGCGCTTCAAGAACAGTAAATCCGAAAGTCTCATACCATATACTCGGCGCGATAAGCACGTCTGTCTCATCAAATATCTTATCAAGTTCATCATAGCCGAAACGCTCATGTGATCTGATGTACGGTGCTGATTCCACGGGCTCGAAATGAATATCCAGAACAAAGTCCTGTCTTGTTTTCCACAGCTCATCCAAAGCGTTCTTCAGTAAAAGGTATCCCTTGGCAGCGCTCTGCGCACCAAGATATCTTATGCGGAGAGTCTCACCCGCAAAATCTTTCATCTTCCTGTTATCGGAAATACCGGAATGCGAGAGCGATATCACTTTTCCTTCAGGCATCTGCAAAATGCTCTCATAAGCGGTCTTGGCAACGGTGCTGTTGTAATGGATCACATCCATCATAGAAAGCATTTCATGATAGTTATTTCTGAGATTTTTATAGTCTTCAGCGGTGCCTGCAGAGCCGTTCTCATCGCGTCCCGTGTCATCACCGAGATATTCATCCCTGTGCTGTTTTCTCATCTTCCTGACGATTGCAGTATCCTTTGCAGCCCTGTATGCGGGAGACTGGAGAATCTGGATCTTCTTGAGGCTGAGCGCGGTGTTATTGCACACACCGCATTCCTCGCAGGTGCTGACAGAAGCGCAGATCCTGCCGTGTCTGAACATGGTGACCTTGGGGCATACCGGGAAGAAATCATGTGTCGTAAACACAAGACGTATTCCCTTCTCTTTCGCTGCTTTTAGAAAGCTCTTATGAAGACCCATGAGTGTATGGACATGGATCACATCAGGCTTAAGTTCATCCAGGAACTGCTCATAGACCGCGATGTCGCCTTCAGCGGTAAAAACATCAAAATCCTTTATGCCTTCGTCGTAAGATACGGGCAAAGGGTTGATGACTTCGTAACTGTCTATATCATCGACAGGGGCACCCTTCTTAATGCTGACGTTATTACTTACGAGCTTCATCTCACCGGGCCACATAAGCGATACTTCATGACCCTCACTTATCTGTTCCCTCATAAGATCCATTGAGAACTTGGTGAGACCGCCGGAACGGTACGGAGGAAAACCCAATGAATAATGCAGAATCTTCATTTAAGCCAGAGCTCCTTATACCTGTTGCCGATAAACACCCAGCTGTATGCGGTCCTGATGCGTTCCTTTGCCTTGCGGCCGTATTCTTCCCTTGATTCAGAGGGCATGGAGTCAGCCTGGTTTATGAGCGAAGCCAGTTCGCCGTCACCCGCGCCCCAATAAAGCGCGCTGTCTTCAGCCACTTCCCTGTTGAATCCTACATCGATGAGAAGGTTCAGTTCAGTAGCTCCCAAAGCTTCAAGAAGGCTGGGATTTGTACCTCCGACAGTATGGCCGTGGAAGTTGCCGTAAGCGCACTCTCTGATCTTCTTGAGCAGCTCGGGATCGTATACGGTTCCGACAAACTTGATGCGTTTATCGGCCTTCCAGTGAAGCTTTTCCTCAAGTTCTTCCAAGAGCCTGTCGTTCTTTGTCGTGATGATCGCGAAATCCCTTTTCGAATTAGATCTCATGAACTCGCGGATCATGATCTCAAAGCTGTTCTCGGGGACGAACCTTCCGCAGCACATGTAGTAGCTGTTCTTTTCGAGTCCGTGCGACGAGAGCCACTCCGTAAACTTAGGATCGTTATCATCAAGAGTGCTTTTCGAGAGGTCTGCGCCATAAGCGATAAAAGTAGTTGCCGGCTGATACGCCTGATACTCTTCTTTTATGTATTTCTCGATATTGACCGAATCACAGACAAGGAGATCTGCGCGCTTAACCATCATGCGTTCGGATTCCTTCCAGTACTTGCGCACCGGAGCAGACCATTTAGCCCTTTTCCACTCGTGTCCGTCGGGATTGACATAGACTTCGGCATCAAGCTTATGAGCCTTGTTTACGAGACCTGCAAAATAAGGACCGAGGCGGCAGGCAAGAACGTAGATGACAGCGTTTTCTATATGGTTGGTGCTGATATATGAAAGACACCACTTAAAAGCGTTCTTATCATAGATTATCGCCTGGGCGGCACCTACCTGGGGAACGTCCAGCTTGACCACATGAGCATTGTGATATCTGAAAGCCCTGACAGTCCCGTCTTCATTCTTTTCGATCTGTGAAACACCTGTAAGCTTTGTCTCGTCCATCGCGCCGTCACCGTTAGCTTTGGTCACGATGTGATACTTTACTGCCTCTTCATTCTGATGCACTTCGGTAAGCTTATCGATGAATGTCTCATATCCGCCGTACTGACCGATGCACTTTGCACCGATTATAAAAATGTCTCTTGATTTGACGGTTCCGTTCTGCTGAGCCATATCACATAGCTCCTTTGCCGGTGAAAAGAACTCCGATCGTCTTGCAGATTATCTTAAGATCCAGAGAAAGGCTCCAGTTAGCGATATATTCGGTATCGAGCTTTACCACTTCCTCAAAGTCAGTGATCTCGCTTCTGCCGCTTACCTGCCACATACCGGTGATACCCGGCTTAACAGCCATTCTCGCGCGGTGATGGAAATGATACTTCTCGAATTCGTCGATCGTCGGAGGTCTCGTTCCGACTGTGGACATCGAACCGCCCAGAACGTTAAAGAACTGCGGGAACTCGTCGAGGCTCGTCTTTCTGATGAACTCGCCGATGCCGGTCTTTTTCGTGCCGTCAGGAAGGATCTTGTTGCCTATGATCCTCGGATCAAAATCCATCTTGAACATCATGCCGTCCTTGACGCGGTTCTCGCTCATGAGATCCTGCTTCATTTCCTCGGCATCCATTCTCATGGAACGGATCTTATATATCTTGATATGCTTGCCGTTCTTTCCGATCCTCTCCTGCTTGAAAAGTATCGGTCCCGGTGACTGTATCTTAATGATCGGTCCGACTATGGCCATGATGAGCAGCGCAATGATACTTCCGATAATACCTGCAAAGATATCAAATATTCTCTTGATAAGAGTCTGAACCGGAGTCGCATAGTTGATCGCTGTAGTAAGCACCGTCGTTCCTCCGATCTTCTCGGAGAATCTCTTAACGCCGGGACGTGTCATGTAAGGGACGTGGTAATGTGTGGGCACCGCCATGACCGCGCACGCGTCCATGAGCTTAACGACTCTCTTATCGTTGACCGGCGCATCGACATAGACGGAATCGACCCATTCTTTCGCGATATACTGCGAAACATTCTTCATCTCGGCTACAACCGGAATACCGTTGATCTTCTTAAGATTTGTCGTCTCGAGCAAAACAACTCCGACGATCTCATATCCTGCCTGCTTATCGCTCAGAAGACGTGAGAGCAGCTTTTCCGCATTGGCTTCGGATACAACAACGAGCATGTTATTGCGCTCTCTCCTGAAACTCGTATTTCTTAAGATCCATTTCCAGGTTATCCTTACCGCATATCCCAGGAGGACATAAAGCGCAAAGGTAACGCCCAATACAAATCTTGAATAGAACTCACCGGACTGCGATGAGAAAATATACATAAGAACGACCGCAAGCACATAAACACTGTGTTTGCCGTGCTCGAAAACTTCCCTCAGATATCCGCGCTTAATAACGTCATGCAGAGAATTGTTTACAACAATGACCAGAACATCGGCAAAGAAAAGGAGCAGACCCAAAGTTCTGTACTCATGGTAGGAATATATCCATTCCTTTATACGCAAATAGAATGCAAGAATAAAGCATATCTGAAGCACAATAACATCAAGCACCATAAAGTCGATGTGCTTTGACCAGCCCTGTGCATTTCTCTTATACAATTATCCTTCCCCCAAGGTTCTGCCGTATTCAGCGTTACCGGAGCAAATTTATGCATAGTAACACATAATGGCATTTTACCATTAAAATCTAAAATATTATAAATAATATAAATGTGGCTCCCGGAGAGTGTTTTGGTGAAAGTGTTTAAGAATAAAACTGTCAGCGTGGTTTTGCGGAGCTGATCAGGCGTCAAAGTAAATATCTTTTGACCTTCTTCGTTTAAAAATAAAGAAGGCTGCCATTCCGGCAGCCTCTTATTAGATTAATCTCCGCACCGATTCTTATCAGTCTTTGCGGTTCTTCTTTTTTGCCTTCTTCTCGAGATACATGGCCTTGTCGGCTTTGCTCATGCAGTCTACAAGTTCGCCCCATTCAGTAAGCTCACAGGTACCGATACTTGCGCTCAATTCATAAGGATACTTCTTCCTGGCATTTACTTCTTTAATGTTGTTCCTGACGCTCCTTATGAACTGGCCTATACGGCCGACATCAGAGAGGATAAGCACTGCTTCGAACTCGTCGCCGCCCATTCTGGCAACGAATTCCTTTGGATTGAGCGCATTATAGACGCACTTTGCGATCTGCTTGATCGCCTCGTCTCCGGAATTGTGGCCGAACGTATCATTGATATATTTAAGGCTGTCCATGTCAATGGAAACAACTGCGAGATCGTAAAGCTTTTTGCGGTCTTTATCGAAGAGTTCGGTGATCTTCTTTTCGAAGCCCTTGCGGTTCAAAAGACCGGTAAGCGAATCCTTGATATAGAGATCCATGATGTCGGCTATACCGAAATATTTCTGATACAGATCGAGCTTATTGATTACCTGACCGACCTGCATGAAGATGAACTCGATCTTCTCGTTGATGAAGCCGTTCTCACCTGTATCAACAACTAGGACAGCATAGCCGTAGACAACGTTCTTATTCGCGATCGGAAGGAATATTACCGTGCCTGTGACATCTTCCAGGAAACCGTCCGGCAGAAGCTTATCATTCGGGAAAGATACTGATCCGCCGACAACGCCATTGTGGTCGATATAGCCGCTCAGAAGCCTGTCATTCTCGCAGTATCTGCAAAGATAGCATTCCTTGACGCTCGATACTTTCTTAAGACTCTCAAGCGTTACTTTGACCAATGATTCGCGGGTAAGGCACTCCTCAAAGTCAGTGCTCAGGAGCACGTATTCCCTCATTGATTCGATCGAATTCGACTTGGATACCTTGAGGTCACGCAAAGCCTGATAAACGTCTCTGCCAGCATCCTCATCACCGGTGCTCTCGCGTATTACTTTCGTACCTGAAACATTAACATATAGCTCTTTGCTCTCGTTGGCATGGATCTTCTCCAACAGTTCCATAGCGGCATTCGCAAGCGTTTCCTCGGAGATCTCAATCGTGGTGAGCGACGGGATATGATCGCCCGCTTCCGAGATATTGTCGATGCCGCTGATCATGGTATCACCGGGAACGGAAAAGCCTCTCTGGATCAGTTCGTCGATAAGAGTGACCGCTTCATAGTCGTTGGAACAGATGATGGCTTCAGGGAGAGTTCCGTCTTCTTTGGTAAAGAAATCAGCCGTCTCGGGACCCTGTGTGATCCAGTAATTGCCGTGGAATATCATGTCTTCGGAGACTTCATATCCGGCTTCGCGCATTGCGTCCTCAAAGCCCGCTCTTCTTTCTGCCGAGTCCAAAAGATCATCTCTTCCGGTAACGAATCCGATATCGCCGGTCTTGCATTTCGAGATGACATATCCGGCAATCTCATGCATGATTGCCCTGTTATCGGGAACGACATTGAAGAAGCCGTTGATCTCGGCTCTGATACAGACGATCGGCGGCACATCAGGATCATTAAGAAGCTCATCGATAAGTTCCTTGGAAAGTCCGGCCTGGTCGATCGTGTCAGCGCAAAGGATGATGCCGTCATATGAGTGGAGCGGCGGCAAAGAAAGGATGCTCTTATAGCCGATAACCTGGAGAGGGTTATTGCTGGGCACCGAACAGTTGCCGAAAACATCAACTCTATGTCCGTTCTTAACGGCATAGGCATCGATACTTCTGATGATGGACGCGGAGTAGTCCCTGTACATATCTCCGATAAAAGCACATATCTTCATAGCTCCATTCTATGCAACAAAGTAGAACTGCAGATTATGAACAGGTGAACAAAATATAAATAAATTTGATTGAAATTTTAACGATTACAAGACTGCGCCGATTGTCTTGAAAAGAACACCGATATCCTTGAAAAAACCAAACTCTTTTACGGATTTAAGGTTGTATTCCATTTTCGAAGGAAGGATATCATTTACATAGACTTCATCGGCATCTTCGGCCTTTTCGAGGAGCTCCGCCTCATCCTTATATTCGATGCTCGCGATCGATGTTATACCTGCGGGCATGAGCAGCGTTGCATTCATCTCATCAGTATATCTTTCGACATATTTAACGACCTCGGGCCTGGTTCCGACAAAGCTCATATTCCCTGCCAGAACATCGAAAAGCTGGGGGAATTCATCAAGCCTGTGATCTCTCAATTTCGCGCCGACCTCGGTAATCCTGACATCGTTATCGACAGTTACGCTCGTACCCATCTTATCCGCATTATTGACCATCGTCCTGAACTTATGGATCCTGAACTTAGCGCCGTAAGAAGTGACCCTTTCCTGCCTGAAGAAGACGGGACCTTTCGAATCGCACTTTATCATGATGGCGATGATGATCATCGGGATTCCAAGAAGGATTATGAGATCAAGTGAAGCGAAAATATCAAAAAGCCGCTTAAAAAACAGGCCTGCTTTACGCCTGCCCAGCGCATCATAATAAGGTTTTACGGCTTCCGTCCGCATATCATCCGGGAGCTCTTCCCACTTGGGAAGAATGAACCATCTTTTAGGGTTTAATCTTTTACTTTCCGACATCTTTTAACACACGCAGCAAGGTCAGATGATTATCGCTCCGGCGATCTCAGCCTGACCGTTGGAAAGAAGGCTTATCTCGTTTGCAACATCCTTGAAAACGGAAACGTTGCGCTGCTCCATGATAACGACAGCATCATAATCAGGAACGGATTTGAGAACATCCGGATCACCAAAGATATCAGGCCTTACATCACCTTTGATTCCCAGAGCCTTAACGGTTTCCTTTATGAGCTTGGCATCACCTGTACCTGTAATAAGGACCTTCTTGCAGTCCCTGGTCAGATTATCGTAATTGGCGGCAATGAGCTTTTTGTTGTTCTCGGGAGTCATCTTACAGTCGTCATCGGTCTTCAGATCAACAAACTTTGCAAGCGCGGATCTCTTACCGGAAGGCTTGAGAACACCTATCCTTCTGATATCCGTAAACTCGCTGAAGAACTGGCCCTGGGTTGTGATCTTTGATGCAAAGATATACTTCAGAACTAAGATGATAACTGCAAGGACCATGCCTGCGGCAAAACCCAGAATGCCTAATTTGGCGGCAGGCTTGATCATGCTCTTAAATCCGGAAGCGACTTCAGCGTCTGTACCGTTACCAGCCTCAGCTTCATCCCTGCCGTGATGCGCAAAATATTCAAGGATCATCTCCCTGTCGACAGAGCCGAGTTCCTCGGCAACAGTATCAAGGGAATCATTATAATTGGCGATCTGCTTCTGCAGGGTCTCAAGTCTCGCGGTCTGATTTACCTGACCGTCTCTTGTTGCCGAATCTATCCTGACGATGCTCTGGACGCCTACAACGGAGATCTTGTGAGGAACAACACTGTCATTCAATTCTGCAGATACCCTCTCGACTTCACCTAATACAAGATCCATAACGCTGTCAACAAATTCAGCGGAAGGTCCGTAGATCCTGATATACATAGATCCTGCCCTGTCGACATCGTTGTTCATGCTTAAGATGGTTGTGTCAGAGGATGAACTGTAGAAAGAGATAAGTTCCTTGATATAGTCCGGCTTGGTGCCTATCTCGGCGGCATATTCATTAAGGAATGTTCCTGCCTTTACATCACGCTCATACGCGCTGAACAGGGCAAGATCAAGACCGTTGGTGTCGTTGTTTTCGAGAGTAAGAACGACCTGAGCAGTCGATTCATACTCATTCTCCGCGTCTATCTGCATATAGATCGAATCGGTAATATACTGTCTCTGATGGTCTATCTGATTGTTTACGCTGGAGATCGTATCAGCAAGGTCCCTGGCTCTGTTGATATTCTGAACGCGGAGCTGATACTGGACATCAGTCTCCATGCTGCTCAGACGCTTGCCTGCATCAAGGACATTATTAGTCCGGGCTCTTCTTACGAATCTGTACGAAAAGAGCGCTCCGCCGACCAGGATGCCTGCGAGGATTATTATCCCCAGTCTCTTTAACACCGAAAAAAGCAGGTCCTTTATGTTTATATAACTCTGATCCGAATCAAGCCCGTTGGGAGTCATCTGAAGCTCTCCTTTATTTATAATTAAATAATTATAGACTTTTTTGTGTAATGATTCAAATTGGCAATAGTGCTATATTCTATATCAAAAAGCTCTTTTCAGGAGGCGGAAAATGGACGG
>CACYRM010000040.1 GCA_902776845.1 Oscillospiraceae bacterium | reverse complement strand
AATGCGGAGAAGATCGACTGGCTCAAATCCTCTTATGCGCAGATCGTTATAATGCTTTTGTTCTTGTGGAAAAACCTGGGCTACAACATGGTCCTGTTCCTTGCGGCGCTCAACAGTATCCCGCATGAGATCCTGGAGTCCGCTGAGATGGACGGGGCAGGTCCGGTCAAGAGATTTTTCGCGATCAAGCTCCACTATCTTTCACCGACGATATTCTTTGTCGGAATAATGTCGCTTATAAACTCATTCAAGATATTCAGAGAGGTCTATCTGTTAACCGGTGATTATCCGTTCGATAACCTCTATATGCTGCAGCACTTCATGAACAACTCGTTCACGCACCTTGATTACAGCAAGCTTTCAGCAGGCGCGATCGTAATGTGCATCGTAATGATAATAATCGTCGGCGGTCTGTTCTTCGCAGAATCCAAGTTCGACTCGGATGTGGAGGAATGACGATGGACACGAACAGGCGCATTGAAAGAAGGAAGCAGGCGACTCTTGCCAGACGTCATATATATACCGAGACCGTGGAGCCGGAGACGTTTATCACGTCTCTGAGCGATGAGGCCAGAGAGAACTTTTTCGCAAGCGAGAAGAAAAGGATCGAGCTCAACTTAAGAAAGCGCAAGATCAAGAAAGGCATACTGACGGGACTAGGTGTCCTTGTCGCCGCTCTTATCTCCGCGTTGGCGCTGGTGCCGATCTTCTTCACTTTCCTTAATTCCTTCATGTCTTCAGAGGAGATCGTATCGAATTATCAGGTGGTCTTCCAGAGTATGTCCGGACACGCGTCACAGGGCGCGACCTATATGTCCAGGATGCCGGTGTTGAAGCTTATTCCTGAAGAAGTAACCATTAACCAGTATACGACGCTGCTGTTCATGAATCCCGAATACCTGTTCAAGTATTGGAATTCGATCATTCTGACGCTTCCTATAGTCGGAGGGCAGATGGTGGTCGCATGCCTTGCGTCATATTCATTCGCAAGATACAGAAGGAAGAGGAGAGAGGTGCTGTTCTTCTCGTACATAATCCTCATGCTGATGCCGTTCCAGGTTACGCTCGTACCGAACTATATGATCGCGGACGGGTTAGGGATCCTCGATACCATCTGGGCGATAATCCTGCCGGGTATCTTCTCGACATTCGCTATTTTCCTTCTGACCAAATATATGCGCCAGATACCTTCAGGTTACATTGAAGCCGCAACTCTTGACGGAGCATCGGAATGGCAGATATTCACCAATATCGCACTGCCTCTTTGCAAGAACGCGATATTTGCACTGACGATACTTCTTTTCATAGATTACTGGAACATGGTCGAACAGCCTTTGGTGCTCTTGACCGATACGGCAAAACAACCTTTATCGGTTTTCCTTTCTCAGATAAACGAACCGGAACTGGGAATAGCTTTTGCGGCATCGAGCGTCTATATGATTCCGCCGCTGCTGATATTCTTCTGGGGTGAGGATTATCTTGTTGAAGGTATATCGAGATCGGGAATCAAATAAATATTATGTGTTGTGAAACGCGTGCGCAGGATACGGAGGAAATTTGAAGATGGCTAATGGAAGCACAAGGAGAAAAAAGGTTATAAAAGCGATGATCGCTTTTGTAGTAATACTTGCATTGCTGACTTTCTTTTCGAACACGATAATGAATCTGACGATACCGAAGGTTATGGGTACTTATGCGTCCAGAGGCAATCTCTCATATTCCAACAGTGCCAAGGGCAAAATAACGGTCGACAACCAGACTGAGGTAAAAGGCCTCGACGGAAGAACGGTGGACAAGGTGCTTGTCACCAATTATGACTCTGTCGAAGTTGGAGATACGATCCTTACCCTGAAGTCGGTTGAAGAGTCTGAAGACCTTCAGACGAAGAAAGACCGTCTTAAGACACTTGAAAGAGAAGCTGAATATGAGGAAAGGACTCCGTCTTCCAATGATTTCACTTCATATTACGATTCGATCAACCTGGCCAAGGCCACTCTCTCGGATGCCGAGGATACACTGGACATGGTCCTGAACAGAGACGATGTTGAAGCAGAAAACAAGAAAATCATAGACGATGAGTCCGCCAAGGCTGTATCCCTCGAAGCTTCCGTATCCGCTGCGGCAAAGACCGTTGAAGACATAAAGAAGGATATCGCCGCTATAGACGCAGCCATTGCGCCCCTTAAGTCACAGATCGATGTATATGTCGCGCTCGGAACGCCCACTCCGACACCTACACCGGTGCCCGGAACAGAAGAGGAAGAGACCGGAACTGAGCCCGGTACTGAACTGCCTGAAGGCGTTTCTCCTACTCCCACACCTGTTCCGAATCTTGATCCCGACGGACTCGACAAGGATTCGCCGACATATGAGATGGATAAGCTCCTTTTCAAGATAAGCAAGTATGAAGAGGAGAAGAAAGGCCTGGAATCCCAGCTCGATGCAGCACAGGAGCGTCTGGATGAAGCTGCAGCGGAACTCGCTGAATGCCAGGGCAAGATCCAGGATGCGAAAAGCGCGATCGCCGCACTCGCTACACTCCCTTCAGAAACATCTGCCAGAAACGCTGTTAATACAGCCCAGAATGCCGTTAACTCCGCGCAGAAGTCTTTGAGCGACGCCCTGACACAGGCAGGCATCTCGGAGGATAAGGCGAGAGATCTTGCTGAAGACCGCGATGAGGAGATAGCAAAGCTCAAGAAGGATATCGCAGAACTCGAGAAGCAGGCAAAGATCACCGAGATAACCGCGCCTGTTGCAGGATATATCTACAACATCGCTGTTTCTTCCGGGGATACTTTAACTGCAAAGACGCTGGTTACTTATATTATCCCTATGACAGACAGGAACTGCTCAGTCTCCTTTACGTTCTCCGCCCAGGCAGCGCAGAACATATGGGTCGGTATGCAACTGGAAGTTACGAGCGGCTTTATCGACGGATGCACGGTAACATCCATCAAGCCCGATCCTTCTAATCCGAGAGGATATAAGATCGTTAAGTGCATGGTGGAAGGCAATGACGCGTGGCCGGATGAGGAGATAACCGTAAATGCGGGAAGAGGCAACGACAACTACAAGTGTGTTGTTCCGAGCAGCGCGGTAAGTGATGACAACAACGGCTCTTTCGTTTATGTGATCGTCGGTTCATCCACTCCTTTGGGCGATAAGTACACAGTTAAGAGAGTTGATGTCACAGTTGAGGCTACGGACGGCTCGGCATGCGCGATCAAGGGTGAAGGCCTTGATAAGTATGATCTAATGATAGTCGTAAGAGCCGAGAAGCCTTTGGAAGACGGACAAAGGGTAAGACTTGAAGACTATTCCGCCAAGTGATCCTGAAGGAAAAGAAGAATGCGTTTTATTGATAAGACAAAAGAAATATGGAATACGGAGAAGGGGAATGCCAGAAGAAACCTCCTGAAGCTGATCCTTGCCGTTCCTTTCTGGCTTATTCTGGCCGCTGTGGTGCTGATGGCATTCGGTATCAGCAGAGCGTTCTATCTGATCGATACAAGACCTGAACAGAAGGTCGCTAAAGTATGGCAGAGCAGTTCGGAAACATCTTTCAGGCACATGGTGGTTTTCGCGGGCGGCATAAGAGCCGGAGGGGATGAGACTCCTCTCACATATTCTGAAGCCGGAAAGTCTATTCATCTTGCTGATATCGCGATCATGCGCAAAGACCTTCAGGGATCATCCGATACGGGATCCGCCGCAGGCAACAAGAACATCAAATATGTCGAAGGAAGGCTCAGAGGCTGGGAAGACTGCTATTCTTCCGCAGTTATGGCGGAAGTCAATGCGATCGATGTCAGGGACGGACTTGAAGTTACGACAGGAACAGCAAATGCCCAGCTGGTTGCCGTCGGAGGCAATTACAAGGCCTTCCACCCTTTCAGATATCTGTCAGGCGGATTCCTTCCGGAGACGCCGGTCGATTCCAACCAGATAGTTATCAACGATGTTCTTGCCTGGAAGTTCTTCCATTCTTACGATGTGGTGGGAAACAGGCTGGTGATCAATGATCAGATGTTTACCATTATCGGGGTAGTCGAAGAGAAGAATACAAAGGTAGCGGAACTTGCCGGCGAGCAGGAGAACAGGGCATTTATTTATTTTGGAACCCTGGGTTCGCTCTATGGTACTACGGATGAGGAGTCTCCTGACGGAAACAATTACAGTGAGCCTGCCGATTACGCGATACAGTGTTATGAGGCCATGCTTCCGGAACTTGTTAAGGGTGTAGGTGTAACAGACTTTAAGAACGCCTTGCCGTCATATTCATTTACCAACCCTCAGCTCTATGTATCAAATGACACCGGACGTTTCGGTCTGTTCAGGGTGCTTGATACCGTGTTCCCGCTGGGAGAGACGGACAGGGAGCGCATGGGTTATGAATTCCCCTATTGGGAAAAGGCCGCGCAGATGACAGAGGAAAGACTCTTCTATGATTATGTGTTAACTTTCACCGGAGTCATCCTGCTCCTTATCGGACTTGTAATGATCGGTCTTAAGCTCCGTGCAAAGAAAGCCGTTACTCCCGCTGAGCTCGAGCCTAAGGAGCCCGATGAACTTAACGTCTGATACATTTTCCGCTCATCTTCAGGATAGAATATTACTGCTTTTTTCCTTATAATTTTATTCAGGAAAACCTGAAGGGAATGATTATGTTAAGAAAATCTCGAAAATATGTCACGCTTGTATTGATCATGCTTCTTGTCTTTTTGACCGCAGGATGCACTGTTTACACGGATTATTCACGGGAAACGGCAAGGTCAACGGAGCTTCTCAGCTTAACAGAGACATCCCAGACCGAGAAATATATCAGATCGAGTTTTAATACCCTTCAGAATCCATATTTCGCGATGCTTTCCGAGACAGAGATGGATGCGTATTCATTGATCTACGAGGAGCTTTACGAGGGCAATCAGAAATTCGAATGCCCTATCAAACTGAATGCGGACCAGCTGACCAACGCAATCGATTCGGTGCTGGATGACCACCCCGAACTGTTCTGGATCGACAACAATTACGGATATACATACGATCCGGCTGACGGAACCATAAAAGAGATCAAGTTTACATTCTTTGATTTTGCCGATACTCCTGAAAAACTTAAGAATGCCAGAAAAGAGTTCGACCGCGAAGCCGCAAAGATAGTCGACAAAGCCCGTGCTTATCCGACACTTCTCGAACGTGAGCTCTATATTCATGATTATATCTGCGAAAACACCGAATATGACATGACGGCTCCTTATAACCAGAGCGCTTATTCCTCAATAGTCCTTCACCGCTCGGTCTGTGCAGGTTATTCGAGGGCCTTCCAGTATCTTATGCAGAAGTCGGGCTACACCTGCTACTACGTTACGGGAAGGACAGACGGAATCGGTATGACTCCCGGAGAGGGCTACGAGGACGGAGCACATTCCTGGAACCTGGTGCTCCTTAACGGGCAGTTCTATAACATAGACTGTCTTTGGGACGATACTGCAAGCGATACCTACGGCACACCCATATATCCGTTCTTTAATGTTACGGATGAAGCCCTGATCCATCATGAAAGGACCCAGATGGCTGTAGGTCTTCCGAGGTGCACAGCCACGGAATACAAGTATTCGAATCATTTCGGTCCGACTGTCGAAGCAGAATACATTGTTTTCGCTGACGCCGTATAAACCCTGATCCATACTTAAGATAATAACCGATAAACAATACCCGCACTTATTTATTATATAAAGTTGCGGTTTTTTGGCGTATAATTAGCAAATTGATTTATGTATAAACACATATCCTAGGAGATGAGATCATGAAAGAACTAATGCTTGGAAACAAGGCTGTTGCCAGAGGTCTTTATGAGGCCGGTGTGGCAGTCGCAAGTTCATACCCCGGCACTCCCAGCACAGAAACAACTGAAGAAGCCGCAAAATTCGAAGAGATCTACTGCGAATGGGCACCCAACGAGAAGGTCGCCATGGAGACCGCTTTCGGTGCAAGCCGCGCAGGCAAGAGATCCTACTGCGCAATGAAGCATGTCGGACTCAATGTAGCAGCCGATCCGCTCTTTACCATGAGCTATACAGGCGTTAATGCGGGAATGGTCATTCTCGTCGCAGACGATCCCGGAATGCACTCTTCACAGAACGAGCAGGATTCAAGACATTATGCCATCGCTGCAAAGATGCCTATGCTCGAACCCGCCGATTCACAGGAAGCAAAGGATTTCGTAATCGAGGCATATGATATCTCCGAGCAGTTTGACACTCCCGTACTCATCAAGATGTGCACGAGAGTCGCTCACTCACAGTCTGTGGTTGAGACAGGCGAGAGAATGGATATCCCCGCAAAGCCTTATGTAAAGGACGCAGGCAAGTACGTTATGGTACCCGCAAACGCAAAGAGACGTCACCCCATCGTTGAGGAAAGGACGCAGAAGCTCATCGCGTTTGCCGAGGATTCAAAGCTCAACCGCGTTGAAGAGGGAACAGATACCTCAATGGGTATCATCACTTCATCAACCTCATATCAGTATGTTAAGGAAGTATTCGGCGACAAGTATCCGGTACTGAAGATCGGTCTTATCAATCCGCTTCCGGTCAAGAAGATCGAGGACTTTGCCGCAAAGGTAGATAAGCTCGTTGTAGTCGAGGAACTCGATCCCATCATTGAGACACACTGCAGGACTTTGGGTCTTGAAGTAACAGGCAAGGATGTTTTCCCGCTTATCGACGAGTTCTCACAGGGACTTATAGCTTCCAGCCTCGGACTGCCAGAGAAGCCTGCCTGCAAGCCCATTGAAGGACTTCCCGGAAGACCGCCGGCAATGTGCGCAGGCTGCCCTCACAGAGGCATGTTCTACGTTCTTTCCAAGCTTAAGCTCACCGTCATGGGCGATATCGGATGCTACACACTGGGCGCTACGCCTCCGCTCTGCGCTATCGATACGACAGAGTGCATGGGCGCTTCCATAAGCTCTCTCCACGGCTTCAACAAGGCTCTTGGCGCAGATGCCGAGAAGAAGACAGTAGCTGTCATCGGCGATTCCACATTCATGCATTCAGGCATGACAGGTCTTGCAAATATCGCTTATAACCAGACAAATTCAACAGTCATCATCCTCGATAACTCAATCACCGGTATGACAGGACACCAGCAGAATCCCACGACCGGCTTCAATTTGAGAGGCGACCCGGCAGGCAAGATCGACCTTGAAGCTCTTGTCCGCGCTATGGGCATCAACAGAGTAAGAGTCGTAGATCCTTATAACCTCGCTGAAGCTGAAGCGGCAGTAAAGGAAGAACTTGAGGCAGAAGAGCCTTCAGTTATTATCTCCAGAAGACCGTGCGCTCTCCTCAAGAAGGTAAAGCGCGGTGAGCCTATCCAGGTCAATGCCGATAAGTGCAAGTCCTGCAAGGCATGCATGAAGCTTGGATGCCCTGCGATCTCCTTCAAGGACGGACATGCGCATGTTGATACAACACAGTGCTTCGGATGCAAGGTTTGCAGCGAGCTCTGCAAGTTCGGGGCTTTCGAGACATTGAACGGGGAGGCGATCACATGGTAACAAGCATAATGATAGTAGGCGTAGGCGGACAGGGTTCGCTTCTCGCAAGTAAATTATTGGGCAGAGCCGCAATGGACAAGGGCTACGACGTAAAAGTCTCCGAGGTTCACGGAATGAGCCAGAGAGGCGGCAGCGTAGTTACTTACGTTAAGTTCGGCGACAAGGTCAATTCACCGATCATTGATAAGGGCGAAGCTGACTACATCATTTCCTTCGAGCTTTTGGAAGCTGCAAGATATGTTGAATTCCTGAAGCCCGGCGGACAGATCGTAACGAACTCGCAGCAGATCGATCCGATGCCCGTAATCGCAGGCACGGCAGAATATCCGTCAGGACTCATTGAGAAGATGGAAGCAGCAGGCGCCAAGGTCGATGCGATAGATGCTCTTACGATCGCCGAGCAGGCAGGTTCATCCAAGGCTACGAATATCGTGCTCATGGGTGTCTTCTCAAAATACATCTCAGAGATCAGCAAGGAAGAGTGGATCAAAGCGGTTGAGGCTTCCGTTCCCGCCAAGTTCCTCGAACTCAATATGAAGGCTTTCGAGATGGGTCTTGCAGCAGAGTGATCTTTTATGGCAAAGCTTGAAGAGGTAAGAAAGTTTTTCGAGGGCGACAAATACGCCACCGAAGTCACCGGAATAGTGATCGAGAAGGCTGAGAAGGGACACAGCATGGTATCCCTTGAGCCCGACGGAAAACACCTTAATGCTGTCGGAGGCCTGATGGGCGCGGTCTACTACACTCTGGCTGATTTCGCCTTTGCAGTCGCCGAGAACTGCGAACCTGCTTCGGACATGATAACGGTTACACAGACAGCGCAGATCAATTTCTTAAGACCATGGTCCGGCGGCAGGGTAACCTGCACGGCCGATATTATCAAGGACGGCAGAGCGATCTGTCTTTATGAGGTCAAGGTTTTCGATAAGGAAAACAAAGAGCTCGCATTAATCATCGTCAACGGTTTTAAGACCGCTCGAAAATAACCGCCTAAGGAGGGCAGCATTTTATGATCTGGAACGAAGCAAAGGAGTGCATGTCGCGTGACGAGCTTGAAGCTCTGCAGAGCGCAAGACTCGTCAAGGTAGTAAACCGCGTCTATCACAACGTAGAGTACTACCGTAAGAAGATGCAGGCCGTAGGTCTTGAACCCGGCGATATCAAAGGTATTGAAGACCTTGATAAACTGCCTTATACGACATATCAGGATTTAAGAGACACATACCCCTTCGGTCTGGCAGCAGTTCCCAGATCTGAAATGGTCCGTGTTCATGCCTCATCCGGTACCACCGGCAAACCTAAGATCGCCGTCTATACCAGACGCGATATCGATATCTGGGCAGAGTGCGTTGCAAGATGCCTTGCCATGGCAGGAATCACTAAGGATGACATTATTCAGGTAGGTTACGGATACGGCCTTTTCACGGGCGGTCTGGGTGCTCATTACGGCGCTGAATATCTCGGCGCGCTTGTTCTCCCGATGTCCACCGGCAACACACAGAAGCTCATTGACATGATGATCGACTGTGATGTTACTTCAATCGCCTGCACACCGTCTTATCTGCTTCACGTTGCAGAAGATCTTGAGAAAGCGGGCCTTATAGATAAGATCAAGCTCAAGTCTGCTATCTGCGGCGCTGAGCCCTGGACAGATGAGATGCGTGACCAGATGGAATCAAGACTCAATATCAAGGCTTATGACATCTACGGTCTTACGGAGATGATGGGCCCCGGCGTTGCGTGTGACTGTGAATATCACAAGGGTCTCCATATCTGGGAAGATCATTTCCTTCCCGAGATCATCGATCCTTCAACACTTAAGCAGCTTCCCAAGGGCTCTGACGGCGAGCTCGTCATCACCAACCTTACCAAGGAAGGTATGCCTCTTATCCGTTACAGGACGAAGGACCTCACCTCCATCGAATATGATAAGTGTGAATGCGGACGTACAATGGCAAGGATCCAGCGCTTCAGGGGAAGATCTGACGACATGCTCATTATCCGCGGCGTAAACGTTTTCCCTTCACAGGTAGAGGCAGCTCTCCTTACAGTCGAGGGAACGACACCCCACTATATGCTCGTGGTTGACCGTATTGATAACAACGATACTCTTGAGGTCCAGGTTGAGGTTGCCGAGAACTTCTTCACTGACGAGATCAAGAGCCTTGAGAAGCTCTCCAAGACGGTTCACGACAAGCTCAAGCAGGCAATAGGTCTCAATGCGAAGGTCAAGCTCGTGGAGCCTAACGGACTTGAGCATTTCGACGGCAAGAGCAAGCACGTAACAGACAAGCGTAAGCTTTATCAGTAATTTAAGGGAGGTACCATTATGTTCGTAAAGCAGTTATCGGTTTTCTTAGAGAACACTGAAGGCAGACTCGACGAGGTCTTAAAGATCCTTGCCCAGGGTGGTATCGACCTCCTTTCCGCAAGCCTTGCAGACACTATGGAATACGGAGTTCTCCGTCTTCTCGCTAAAGAACCGGACAAGGCAAAGCAGATCCTCAAGGAAGCAGGCTTTGCAGCACGTATAGATGAAGTAATTGCGGTAGTGGTTCCTGATGCTGTCGGAAGTCTTGCAAAGGTAGTAGCCATGATACATGCAGCCGGCATTAACATCAGCTATATCTACGGTCTTTCGATCGACGGCGAGGGCGCTCCCATTGCCATAAAGACTAATGACAATACAAAGGCTGAAGCTATTCTCAATGCTGCCGGTGTTACCACACTCGGCATGGAAGATCTGCAGTAATTTATTTTTTATTCAAAAATTTAAGGCGTGTCCCGGGTCTGAGGCACGCCTTGTTTTTTCGGTTTAATCTTCTATCAGAGATCTGCTGTGTAGTCCTTGCAGAGATTAACCATTTGAGCATGATTGACGCAGTATCTTTCTTTGCCGTCAACGATTATCTTGTAGACGTTGGCTTCTGTGTCAGAGAAGTCGCCGTATACTACGCCGAATGCCTCAAGAAGTACCAGGTGGGCGGTCTTCGCATCGTCAAAGCCGTAACGGTCTGACTTTCTGTTCCAGATTGCTGCAAGATCCGGATTGCTGAGGATTGCCTGCTTGAGTTCTGCTGTCTCTGCTGCTGTGCCGCCTGTTACTGTTGCGAGCTGCTCAAGGTCGAGTGTTCTTGTTGTGTTTGTCATGTTATTTTTCTCCTTTTCTCTCTGTCTGTTATTTTGTTTTGTATTTTGTGTTTGACAGGTTTGATACCTGTATTAAACATTCCGGAGCATGCATAAACAATCCGCAATGATCATGCGGATCGTTGATTAAGCAACAGAGCATTTTAAGGGTGTTGATTAAGATGAAAATAATTGGATCGATTTACAGCGCGCCTTCTGTTTCCCGGTTGTGAAGACCATAAGAGATATGATGATCAACCCGGAAAAATACAGGCGGAATGTACGGCGGGCGCCGGGAGTTCCGCCGGGATTTCCATCGAAAACACTCAAAATCACGGCGTTTTCCCCGGCGGGTGCCGGGAGTTTTGCCGTGGTTTTGCATGGCGAAAGCAATAATCATTGTGGTTTGACCAATGGGCACCGGGTTTTCCCAAAAAATTAAAAGGGATGTCTCATGATCGAGACATCCCTTTGGAAAACATACTTAAAACCGATCAGGTCTCGTCTGCAGGCGCATTCTCGGGAAGCGAGTATCTCTTCTCGACAGTGACCTTCTCATCATAGCAGGAGAAGATGCCGTCGACTGTCTGCTTGTGAAGCTTAGGTGTGATAAGGCTTACGAGAGGAACGATAACAAGACCTGCAACCATCGTGACAGCGCCTGCGTTAATAGGCGAAGCGATGAACTTGAGGAACATATTGGCTACCGTGAAGCCTACACCGAAGATGAAGCAGACCCATACGGAGATCTTTGTCGTCTTCTTCCAGTAAAGTCCCCAGAGGAAAGGCGCAAGGAAAGCTCCTGCAAGAGCGCCCCATGAATAACCCATGAGCTGAGCGATGAACGTCGGAGGATTAAGTGAGAGGAGAACGGAGACAACGATGAAGAATACGAGAAGGACACGCATGGTGATGAGTTGTGTCTTTTCCTTCTTTTTCTTGTCTTCCTGCTTATTGCCGGGTTTGATCTGCTCAATGAGATCCAATGTAACTGTCGAGCTTGATGTTAGCACCAGGGAAGACAGAGTGGACATTGAAGCGGAGAGAACGAGAACGATAACGACGCCTACGAGGATCGTAGGGAGGTTCTCGAGCATGGTGGGGATGATCGAGTCGTACATAACGGAACCGTCATCCTTGTAGATAGCCGGGTTGCCTTCGTAAAGTCTCGCGAAACCACCTAAGAAATAACATCCGCCTGCAACGATAAACGCGAAGACCGTTGAGATGATCGTTCCTGCCTTGACGGACTTCTCATCCTTGATGGCGTAGAACTTTCCGACCATCTGGGGAAGACCCCATGTGCCCAGGGAAGTAAGTATGATTACGCCAAAGAGGTTAAGCGGGTCAGGTCCGAAGAATGACGTGAAGGCACCCTGCATGCCGGCCGTAACGGGAAGATCGGATTCAGCCTGTGAAAGTGTTGTGAGAGCACCGAGGAATCCGCCGTTGTTGTTAAGGACTGTTGCGATAACAGCTGTGATGCCGAAGAGCATGATGATGCCCTGAACGAGGTCATTGACTACCGTTGCCATGTAACCGCCGAGGATTACATAGATACATGTGAGAGCTGCCATTACGATGATGCAGATCTTGTAGTCAATATTGAATGCCATGTTAAAGAGTCTGGAAAGACCGTTATAGACTGAAGATGTGTAAGGGATAAGGAAGATAAAAGAGATCAGGGCAGCCGCGATCCTGAGAGCTTTGCTGTCGAATCTCTTGCCGAAGAAATCAGGCATGGTCTTCGACTTCAGGTGCTTTGTCATGACCCTGGTTCTTCTGCCTAAGACTATCCAGGCGAGAAGTGAACCGATGACTGCGTTTCCGATACCGATCCATGTCGATGCAACACCGTATTTCCATCCGAACTGTCCGGCATAACCAATGAATACAACAGCTGAGAAATAAGATGTTCCGTAACCGAATGCCGTGAGCCAGGGGCCTGCATTTCTGCCGCCCAGAACGAAGCCTTCAACGCTGTTCGCCTTTTTGCGTGTGACAAGACCGATTCCGATCATAACAGCGAAAAAGACGACCAGGAAGATGATCTTGATTGCTAGATCCATGTAATTGTTCCTCTCTTCTTGCTTCTTCCACCCTCTAAATGTTAAGAAGCGTTTTTATTCAAAAAATAAGCCTTATGCCTAAAAAGACACAAGGCTTTTATTTTAAGACTGATTTTCCTGTTCTACAAGCCTTTCAGCGCCATATCTTTTACGGAGAACGGGTTTTTCGATCTTTCCGGTTGCATTTCTCGGAACGTCAGCCAGGATTATCTGTTTCGGTCTCTTGTAGCGTGGGAGCTGGGTGCAGAACTTCTCGAGTTCCTCTACGGTGCAGTTGCTTCCGGGTTCGATCTCAACTATCGCGCCCGTTATCTCGCCCAGTCTCTTGTCGGGAAGACCGATTACCGCAACGTCTTTGACCTTCGGATATTCCTGCAGGAAATTCTCGATCTCGACAGGGTAGATGTTCTCACCGCCTGATACGATAACGTCCTTTTTACGGTCAACGAGGAAATAGAAGCCGTCTTCATCCTGACGGGCCATGTCTCCGGTGAAGAGCCAGCCGTCTTTTAATGTCTCTTTGGTTGCTTCAGGATTTCTGTAGTATTCGAGCATGACGCCGGGACCCTTTACGCAGAGTTCCCCGACTTCGCCCTGAGGAACGGTGTTGCCTTCCTCGTCTACGATCTTGCACTCCCAGCGGTAGCCAGGAACGCCGATGGCACCGACTTTGTGGGTGTTTTCGAGTCCGAGATGGACGCAGCCGGGACCGGTCGATTCGGAAAGACCATAGTTTGTATCATACTGATGTGACGGGAAATAATCCTTCCAGTGACGGATCAGAGAAGGCGGTACGGGCTGTGCGCCGATGTGCATGAGACGCCACTGATCGAGCTTGTAATCAGAGAGTTTCAGTTCGCCGCGGTCAAGGGCATCGAGGATGTCCTGAGCCCACGGTACCAGAAGCCAAACGATGGTGCACTGCTCGTCTGATACTGCCTTAAGGATGACATCGGGTTTTGTACCCTTTAAGAGGACTGCCTTGCTGCATGTCCACAAAGATCCCATCCAGTGGAACTTGGCGCCCGTGTGATAAAGAGGCGGGATGCAGAGGAAGCAGTCGTTCTTGCCTGTCTCATGGTGAACGGCTTCCATCTCGGCTGCCTGTGTAAGACTTCTGTGAGGATGAAGGATCGCTTTGGGGAATCCTGTCGTACCTGATGAGAAATATATTGCAGCGTAATCTTCTTCCTTAAGTTCGATCATGGGATCCTTGCTGGAATAATCAGCTACCTGCTGCCAGTAATTCTCGGCAAACTCGGGTGCCTGACCGTCACCGACATAAAGCAGAAGCCTGTCTCTTGTGAGTTCTTCCGCATTGATATTAAGTCTGTCCACGAATTCGGGACCGAAGAACATTACCGATATCTCGGCAAGATCAGCGCAATAGGAGATCTCGTTTGCCGTGTATCTGAAATTGAAGGGAACAGCAATTGCGCCGGTCTTAAGTATTCCGAAATAAATCGGAAGCCATTCTAGGCAGTTGAACATAAGGATAGCTACTTTGTCACCTTTTTTGATCCCGCGTCCCAGGTGATCTCATGACGGTAAGGCATGGACTTTGTCTGCTGGACAAGATCAAATTCCTTGAAAGAGATCTTTCTCGTATCTTCCATTGTGGGGTTGAGCTCTACGAGAGCTATTTCGTCGCCGTGTTCACGTGCGTTGCGTCTCAATAAGTCTGTTACAGGCATGTATATTCCTCCCTTGCGCTTTATCTTTATTAAAATAAAGCCAAAGACAATAATATCATCGCAGCCGATGTTCGTCAAAAAAATAAATAATTAAGTATATTTTATTTTATGGGTGTTTTATAATATATAGTCGAAAAAATGGCTTTTTGGGGGAAAACACTTGATTCGCAAATTGATGAAATCCATAAGACAGTATCTGAAACCCACGATCCTGTCGCTTATATTTATAATCGGTGAAGTAATTCTTGAAGTGGTCATTCCGTTTATAACCGCTGACATGGTGAACAAGATCCAGGCCGGCGCGCAGATGGATACGATCCTGAAGATGGGCGGCGTAATAACGGTTTCCGCCATCATGTCACTTGCCTGCGGAGCTCTGGCGGGCAGTTTCTCGGCAAAGGCATCTGCCGGTTTTGCGGGCAATCTCAGAGCCGACATGTTCGCCAAGGTACAGAAGTTCTCTTTCGGTAATATCGATAAGTTTTCCACATCATCCCTTGTTACAAGAATGACGACAGATATCACTACCGTTCAGAATGCATACATGATGCTCATAAGGATCGCGGTCAGGGCACCTTTGATGTTTGCCTTTGCGATCGTCATGGCATATGTCCTCGGAGGATCTCTTGCCACCACATTCGTTATCGTTGTTCCTGTTCTTGCAGCCGGACTTATCATTATAGGAAAGCTCGCTATGCCGGCTTTCCGTGCCGTTTTCAAGAAATATGACAAGATGAACGAGTCCATTGAAGAGAATGTGCGCGGAATGCGTGTTGTCAAAGGTTTTGCCAGGGAAGAATACGAGAAGGAAAAGTTCGGAAAGGCATCCGACAATATCAGATTGGATTTTACTAAGGCCGAAAGGATCGTCGGACTCAATTCGCCTCTCATGGAACTCTGCCTGCACTTTAATGTCGTTTTCGTGCTTTACATCGGATCGAAGCTTGCGATCACAAGTCACGGAGAAGTCGTTAACATCGGACAGATATCCGCTCTCATGACATACGGATTCATGGTACTCATGTCGCTCATGATGGTATCCATGATATACGTCATGCTCACGATGTCAGTGGAAGCGGCAAAGCGTATCGTAGAAGTCCTCGACGAGAATCCTTCGATCACGAATCCCGCCGAGCCCGTCATGGAAGTTAAGGACGGATCGGTCGATTTTACCGATGTAGCGTTCAAGTATTCGGAAAAGGCAGCCAGAAACGCACTCTTTGATATTGATCTTCATATCGACAGCGGTATGTCAGTAGGCATCCTGGGCGGCACGGGTTCATCCAAGACCACTTTGATCCAGCTTATACCGAGGCTTTACGATGTCACCGAGGGCGAGGTAAAAGTCGGCGGCGTTCCGGTTAAGGATTACGACATAAAGACATTGAGGGATTCCGTCGCTGTTGTTCTTCAGAAAAACGAGCTGTTCTCCGGTACGATAGCAGATAACCTCAGATGGGGTAATGAGAATGCGACGGATGAAGATCTTGTTGAGGCCTGCAAGATCGCTCAGGCTTATGAGTTTGTACAGCAGTTCCCCGACGGATTTGATACGCACATCGAACAGGGCGGTACCAATGTATCCGGCGGTCAGAAGCAGAGACTCTGTATCGCGAGAGCTTTGCTGAAAAAACCGAAGATACTGATCCTTGACGACTCAACATCTGCGGTCGATACAAGAACAGATGCTTTGATAAGAAAGGGTTTCATGGAATACATCCCTGAGACCACCAAGATAATCATTGCACAGAGAGTGGCATCAGTTCAGGAGTGTGACATGATCATCATCATGGACGGCGGCAAGATCATGGGTACGGGTACTCATGGAGA
This sequence comes from Oscillospiraceae bacterium, assembly GCA_902776845.1. Classification (GTDB taxonomy): domain Bacteria; phylum Bacillota; class Clostridia; order Saccharofermentanales; family Saccharofermentanaceae; genus Saccharofermentans. The sequence continues at coordinate 24,653 of CACYRM010000040.1, read as the reverse complement.
GCTCCTTCAGACCAATGAGATCTACCGTGAGATATATGAAGAACAGACGAAGGGAGGATCGGAGAATGAGTAATAAATCCAATGCTCCCAAGAATAAGCCGGAAGCAGCACCCGCACCCGGCGGAAGACACAGAGGTCCCGCATCGATGTCCCAGGTCGTTGGCTCGATGGGCAGCCTTAAGCGCGTCATGAAGATGTATATCAAACAGTTCCCGGTCCTCACTTGGGTAATTGTCCTTTGTAACGTATATAATGCCGTCGCTGCAGCCCTCCCGATGGTCTTCCTGCAGAAAGTTACTGTGGTTATCGAAGAAACGCTTGCATCGGGTGACTGGGAAACAGCGAAGATAAAGATCATCTCGTTCCTCATACCGCTCATCTGCATATATGCCGGAGCGGCCATCGTAAGCATCCTGCAGTCTCAGCTTATGGCTTATATGACTCAGAAGTTCCTGCATAAGCTCAGGACCGATCTTTTCAATAAGATGCAGACACTGCCTTTGAGGTATTTCGATACCCACAAGCATGGCGACATTATGAGCCATTACACAAACGACATCGATACTTTAAGACAGCTCGTGTCCATGGCAATCCCGACCATCATAAGGGCGGGAGTGGTCGTCATTACCGTATTCATCACCATGCTCCGTTACAGCTTCTGGCTTACCCTGATAATGGTAGTGGGAATCATTGCCATGATGTTTGCCACGGGCAAGGTAGGCGCGGGTTCAGCGAAATACTTTATCAGACAGCAGAAGGCCGTTGCTTCGACTGAAGGTTTTATCCAGGAGATAATGAACGGCCAGAAAGTCGTCAAGGTATTCAATCACGAGGACAAGGTCACCGAAGAATTCAACAGGCTCAATGACGGACTGGCTGAAGACAGCGGAAAAGCCAATACATATGCGAATATCCTGGCTCCGATCATCGGCAATATCGGTAACATCATATATGTTCTTCTTGCCGTAGGCGGCGGTCTCATGACAGTCCTTGGCGTTGTAAATGTTTCCTTCTCGGGCCTGCCCATGGGAATCGACATCATCGTACCGTTTCTTAACGGAAGCAAGCAGTTCATGGGCAACATCAACCAGTTGACCATGCAGATGAATGCCATCGTCATGGCAGGTGCCGGCGCACAGAGGATCTTTGATCTTCTTGATGAGGAACCCGAGGCCGATGACGGTTACGTAACCCTTGTAAATGCCAATATCGCTCCTGACGGAACGATCACAGAAGCTGACCATCAGACCGGACACTGGGCATGGAAGCATCCCCACAAGGCTGAAGGCACTATCACGTATACGGAACTCAAGGGTGATGTATTGCTGGATTCCGTCGATTTCGGTTATGTTCCCGAAAAGCAGGTCCTCTTCGATGTTTCCGTTTTCGCGAAGCCCGGACAGAAAGTTGCTTTCGTAGGAGCGACAGGCGCAGGCAAGACCACGATCACCAACCTCATAAACCGCTTCTATGACATCGCAGACGGCAAGATCCGTTATGACGGCATTAACGTTAACAAGATCGTGAAGAAGGATCTGAGAAGGTCTTTGGGCCTTGTTCTTCAGGAAACAAATCTCTTTACGGGAACGGTTATGGAAAATATCCGTTACGGAAGGCTGGATGCAACCGATGAGGAGTGCAGGGAGGCAGCAAGACTTGCCGGCGCAGCTGACTTTGTCGAGCGTTTGCCGGGCGGTTATGACACAATGCTGACCAATAACGGCGCAAACCTGTCACAGGGCCAGAGGCAGCTTTTGGCGATCGCCAGAGCCGCCGTTGCAAATCCGCCGGTAATGATAATGGATGAAGCTACGTCTTCTATCGATACACGTACTGAAGCGATCGTTCAGCGCGGAATGGATAAGCTTATGGAGGGACGCACTGTATTTGTTATTGCGCACCGTCTCTCAACCGTAATGAATTCGGATGTTATCATGGTGCTTGATCATGGTAAGATTATAGAGAGAGGCTCGCACGAACAGCTTATTGCAGAGAAAGGCACGTATTATCAGTTGTATACCGGAGCATTTGAGCTCGAGTAATAAGAGGACAGTAATCTATGAAAAAACATCTGACAGCAGTACTGATTCTTTCAGTTTTTTCGTTATTACTGTGTTCATGCAACACCCGGACCCGCAATAACATGTTTGACGATGACGATGACGGATGGCCGGGAACGACATCAGAGACTACTCTTCCTGATTATTCCGTAAAGAGAGCCCCGTCGCACAATCTGAACATGGTTGATGCCACGGAAAACTTCTCAACCATGAATTTCGACAGTGATATTGCCTGGGGTTCACACCAGGATCTTCGCATGGCTCACGGGACCATCCATAACTATTTCTCTTATTTCGCGCTTGATTCCTACGATAACAGGGTCAATGAGAATCTCAGTGATGTGTCGATAATAAGCAGGCCTATCGTTATGGAGTATCCTGCGGATGAAGAGGGATATGTAATCTATGAAGTCACATATACCCAGATATTCCCGATAAGCACAAAGGAACCCAACAACGTTTATACTGCGTTTTTCTCTTATCACGGTGTAGGTTTTCTGGACTATTACACGGGAACGACTTATCCGGTCATCAATCTGTCGACGCAGATCGACAGCTTTAGTGTTCACGGGGATATTATCTTCCAGGGCAAAAAATACCGGATGAGTTACTATGAATTCCGTGAACAGGAGATACTTAACAGCAGCACGGAACAGGTCGACGGCAATACACAGATCTTAAGAGAGACCGTAAAGCTTACCTCGACATCGTATTTTATCGTTCCCGAGGGATATGACGGCATCGTAATGTATGTCTATGTGGCAGACGATACCAATACGCCTTTAGACCAGGTCCTGGCGGAGAATACACCGTATTTTACCGAGGCAGGAACTTTCGGTGACGATGAAAATCCCGATGATTACGTGTTCATCGGGATATCTGCATCAGAATAATATTCGCGAAAAAAATCTGGTTTCAGGATCCGTTGCCAGGCTGTTCAAGTCCGGATGTGAGCAGTTTTACCGCAATCGCGCACTCGATCCTCTTGCGGAAGATATCACAGCCCATCTCGTAAATACCGTTGATATCGCCTGAAGCGTGGTAGGAGTTGGCTGCGCATCCGCCGGAGCAGTAGAGCTTTGCCCAGCAGTCTTTGCATTCGGGACGGCTGTAAGCGTTGCAGGATGCGAACTTATCCTGAAGCTCAAGATTCTGTACGCCGTCATAGATGGAGCCCATTTTGTATGCTTCATCGCCGACAAACTGGTGGCAGGGATAGAGGTCACCCCAGGGAGTGACGGCAAGGTATTCCGTACCCGAACCGCAGCCCGCGATCCTTTTATAGATGCAGGGACCGCACGTGAGATCAAGCATATAGTGGTAGAAGGTGAACGGTCTTCCTTCGTTGTAACGCTCCACCATAAGTCTGGCAAGTTCCTCATACTGTTCGAAAATAACAGGAAGATCTTCCTTGGTGATGGCGGAAGGACTTGAAGGATCGGTAACGACAGGCTCCATTGAAAGCTCGTTAAATCCGAGATCGAGCATCTGCTTTATATCGTTTAAAAAGTCGGTGTTATAGTGCGTGAACGTGCCGCGCATGTAATAGCTTAAGTTGCCTCTCTTTGAGACAAACTTCCGGAAGTTCGGGACGATCTTATCGTATGATCCGTGTCCGGCATAATCCACGCGGAAACGGTCGTGTACTTCTTTACGGCCGTCCAGTGAGAGAACGACGTTATGCATCTCACGGTTGGCAAATTCGGTTACTTCATCGTCCAAGAGAACACCGTTGGTGGTAAGTGTGAAACGGATGTTCTTGTTATGGAGCTTCTCCTGTTCTCTGCCGTATTCAACGAGCTTTTTGCAGACGTCCCAGTTCATCAGGGGCTCGCCGCCGAAGAAGTCGATATCAAGGTTCTTGTGGAAACCGGAGTTTTCGATGAGAAAATCGATGGCGCGCTTACCGACCTCATAGCTCATGACCGCACGCTCGCCGTGGTATTTGCCCTGGCTCGCGAAGCAGTAGGAACAGTTGAGGTTGCATGTATGGGCGACATGAAGGCACAAAGCCTTTATCTTTATATTCTTTTTACGGAAATCCTTTGCCAGATGTTCATATTTGTCGGGAGCATAGAGCTTTCCCGCAGACTTAAGGTCATCGATATCAGCAAGGCATTCTTCGGCATCTTTCCTGGAAATGCCGTGCGTTGAGATTGCCTTTCCTATAACTTCTTCAGCAGGCTCAGTCTCGTACCAGCGGATCATGTCATAGGCGACTTTGTCGACCATGTGAATGGAGCCCGAATAGCAGTCGAGCACGATGTTAAGACCGTCAAATTGATAGCAATGGATCATGTAAACTCCCGTAATTCATAAAAAAAGGTCCCACATAAAATGAGACCTTAAAGGATCAGTATCAGATCTGCTTATTTGGAAAGCTGCTCGCAGGGCTGGTTAGCAACACCGCAGGATGTCTTGCATGCAGACTGGCATGATGTCTGGCACTCGCCGCATCCGCCTTCCTTAGCTGACTTCTCGAGATCTCTTGTCTCAACAGTAACGATTCTTGTCATATTAAGTAATCTCCCTTGTTTTTAATATGTGAATTATACTTTGGAAGACCTAAACCGTCAAGGCAGAACGGGTATCAGTCCCTGATAAGGTCTTCCGCCGCCCATCATAAGGTGAATGTCTCCGTTTGACAGCACCTTGACGGTGTCTTCCGTGACAACTTCGCCGGGCATGAGAAGAGGGATCCCCGGAGGGAAGCCATAGATGAATTCACTGCTCGGAAGACCGATGGCAAACTCGGGTTCAAGATCGACAGAGCGGTTTTTTGACCTGGCGGCTTCCTGAAGTGTGACCGCGAATTTAGGATATGGTCTGGCGACGAATTCCGCCGGTATATACTGTCCGTCCATTGCGTTATCCGTAGTGATGACAGCGTCACAGAAACGCTTGAGGGTATCCGGGGTATCTCCGATCCCTGTCATCGCGATAAGGTGGGAAGGGAAGCCTGCCTCACACTCGATGTTGAATGTTCCTCTCAGGTACTCCAGAAGCATATTGCCGTTGCCCATCAGCACGAATTTTGAACGCTCTCTTACAGGCGCTCTCCATAGCTTGAAATTCCTCAATGAACCGAGAGCGTTCTCAGCATAAGAGATGGCATCCTCCCACGGTTTTAAGATCTCCGGACTTTTGGAACTGAGCTGGGCAAGACATTTCGAGATGCCCTGAAGAAGTATATAAGACGGACTTGAAGTCTCGAAAATATCAAGTCCTCGTCTGATAAGCGGGACATCTATAGGGCATCCTTTATGGCGCAGCATGACAGCTGTCTGGGTGGGCGAGGAGAGGGTCTTATGCAGGCTCTTGATCACAAGATCGCCCTTCGCGTCGGGACCGAAGAACTTGTCGTCAAGTCCAAGGTGCGCGCCGTGCGCACAGTCGGTGATGAGGACAGCATCGTATTTTCTGGTTATCCTGAAGATCTCCTCCGTATCTGACATAACGCCTTCATAAGTGGGGGATGTGATCACCACGGTCTTTATGGAAGGATCCCTGGCAAGCATTTTCTCCACATCGGAGGGAGATATGTGACCCGCGAAAGGAAGCTCGGGATCGAATGCCGGCATCAGGGGAACGATCCTGGAACCCATGAGTTCTATAGCGTTCCAGACAGCCAGATGGCAGTTAATCGCCGTAAGGATCTTTGTGTCCGGATTAATCATTGAGGCGCTCCGGATCGCGGCAAGTAAAAGAGCTGTGGAGCCGTTGACCGAAAGAAATGCGTTTTCGGCTTTCCAGACCGAAGCCGCGCAGTCCTCCATATCCTTTATAAGACCTTCCGGAGCATGGAGATTATCGAACCCGCCTATCTCGGTGATGTCACGCATAAATGCCTGCGATACGAAGTCAGGATTGCGTTTTCCTCCCGGCATGTGCATCGGAAGCGGATCAGTTCCCAGATAGAGCTTTAAAGCCGCTCCAAGCCTGTCGTTATCGTATTTCATCGTTTTTTTCCTTCCTTTATCTGTAAGGTAACACAAAAGGAAAATATAACAAAGTTGTTCTTGCGGGTATAAAAAACGGGGCGTCTCATTTCCCTGAGACACCCCGGCGACATAATAAGACTTTTAATGATTTACTCAGTTCGGATTGATTACCGTGAAGCTGTAACCTGATACAACATCGGAATCCTCATAGATCGTCTTCTGCATCTGAAGAGCAGTGGAGAGGAGAAGTGTATAAGGTGAAAGCTTGCCGCCGAGAAGTTCAACATCTGAACCGTAGCTGATAGCCTGAGCCTCATCGTCAGAGAGCAGCATGTACTGGGAAACGAGGAAGAGGGATCTTACGCCAACGTTCATGTGAACGAGCTTGCTGTTGATGGAGTAAGTAGGTGTAGAGCTTGATGAAGAACTGGACAGTCTGCTGCTGAAGGAAAGACCTAAAGTAGAGGTTGTGCCCAAAGAACTTGTCTCCTCCTGAATGAAGAGCGGCTTGCCTTCGATACCGACTTTGCCGACTTCATGGAAAAGGGCGATGATAATAGCGGATTCTTCATCGAGCTGCGGCATGATCGTATCCTTGATCCTTAAAAGCTGCTTTGCAACTGCAACGCTTCTGATAAGGAGACCCTTCTCGCATGCGAGAGGACCCTTGAGCTCAGCGGGAGCCGTGAGCCAGGAAGTTCTGTTCTCAAGGAAATCGATAAAGTGATCGAACTCTGTCTTTCTCTTAACGATAGCTGCCTTGAGCTGATCATAAAGAGTATCGACGTTGTCCTTATTGACTTCGATCATCGGCATAATGCCGGCAACCTTATCGGACTTGCCTGTAGCTGCAGCAGAAACAGCTGCTGCCTGGGGTGTTACTACTACTGCAGAATCATTTCCGCCGCCTGTGCTCTCGTCTGCAGATGTAAATGTATATTTACACTTAGGGCATCTGATAGCCTGATTAGCAATGACCATTCCGCAATCGGGACATTTCTTCATATTTGTGACCTCCTGTATCACGGATGTACAAATGAATCCGCAAAAATATTTACAATTTATTTTACAACTTGATTTTTACACAATCAATAAGAAAACTGTCTTTTATTTAAACTTTTATGTCTATTATGTAATATTTTACTAAAAATAAAAGACACTGACGAGGGGGTGTCAGTGTCTTAAGGAGGGTGTTATGAAGTAAGGAACAATTACTTTGAACAACCATATCTTACCATGTCAATTGTTTACTTTAATATTCAAACAAGGCAAAATAGTGGCAAAGAATGACGAAAATGCGGAGGGAATTCAGTTTGACACTTGAGGGAAGGCTTTTCGTAGCCAACAGAATGACGGAGATCAAAGAGGTAACCACCGAGAATACTGATGCCTCGTATTCCAAGCGCCTGGAGAAGGCACTTATAGAGCTCTGCAGACAGCTGGATGTTCCTGTTCCTATGTGGATGAAAAAGAATACAAAGGAGTTTGCCGCATTTGGCCAGACGATCTTTTTCCGCGAACAGTATACGGAAAATGTCAGATTTGACAGATTCCAGATAAGAGTCATCGAAGACTGAGATGAGTACAGAAACCGCTCTTCAAAAGGAAACCCGGATTTACTATTGGGATAATATTAAGGGCTTTTTGATCCTGTTGGTGGTTTTTGCTCATATCCTGTATCAGCTTCAGGATATATCGAAAGGTATTGACGCTACAGTAAACGGCATTTACTTATTCCATATGCCGGCATTTGTTTTTGTTTCAGGATACTTTGGAAAAAGTGAGAACTCCCGCAGTTTTAAGGGAATTATAAAATGGGTCTTTCTATTTTATATATTTAACAGCATAACCGTTTTTATCCGATACAGACATGGTTTCACCTCGCTTACGGAACCGATCTTTTCATATTGGTATCTTATTGCACTTGTTGTCTGGAGATTGACTGCTCACCATATAGCTAAGTTTAGGACCATCAATATTATTCTTTTCGCCGTCTCTTTATTTATCGGTTTCTTTCCGTCAATCGATAACCATTTTGCTGTTGCCAGAACAATCGGTTTTTATCCGTTTTATATGATGGGTTATAAGCTTAGTGAGACTGAAAGCAGCAATTTAATAAAGAAAGGGTTCTTGGAGAGGTTATGTACAGGCATTGCATTTTTGTTGTGTTCAGCATTATTGGCTTTGGGAACAACAGTTATCCTGGGATTCCCGGACGGGATTTTTAAACTCGAGCCATATATTGATCTGTCAGACCTGTTAAGAAGGTTTGTCTTTTATTCTGTTGCGTTTTTGGCTATCTTTGCGCTCAGATTATTGACTCCTGACAGAAAAATCCCGCTTATAACTATGTTTGGACGCAATTCCTTATATATTTTCATATTGCACAGGCTATTCACTATCTGGCTCAGCCAATTGATCTGTTCATTTCCGGTACCTGCCATATTCGCCATTTCTGTATTGGGCACTATGGTTTTATGCTCTGCATTCGGAAATAACCTTGTTGCAGGAATCATTAGCAGGTTTGTTTCTTCAGGAACGAGCATATTTTCAAACGAAGAGAAAAAGCTCAATGTCTCTATAATAGTTGCTATTGCTGTAGCTGTCGGTTTTATTGTTCTGGCATTAATCAGAGCATTTAGTGATATGTTTTAGATCAGGGGTCAAAAAATGGGAAAACGTATCGGGATAATAGGAGGCGGAGCAGCAGGGCTTTTTACAGCCTGTCTGCTCAAGCGTTTTTCGGCTAATGATGATATAGAGGTAACGATCCTGGAAAAGAACTCTGTACCCGGCCAAAAACTTACGCTGACCGGTCACGGCCGCTGCAATATCACTAACAGAAAGCCTGTATCCGAACTGAAGAAAGGTTATCACGAAGCTGAAAATTTTCTTTATCCTGCGCTTAAGGAATTCGGACCGGAGGATACGATCAGCTTTTTCGAGGAACGGTTAGGGCTAAAGGTCAAGGAAGAGGATAACAACAGGATATTCCCGGTCTGCGACAGCGCCGTAAAGGTAAGAGATGCGATAGTTTCCTATATTTCAGACAGAACGGAGATACTGTGTGACACAAAGGTCACCTGTATTAAGAGTTCAGAAGGTTTTGAAGTCAGCACTTCGCGTGGTGAATTTAACTTTGACTGTCTCGTTTTATCCTGTGGCGGAAGCTCTTTTCCTCAAACAGGTTCTTCGGGTGATTCATACAGATTTGCAGAATCGTTAGGGCATACTGTCATACCGGTCCGCGCTGCGCTCGCGCCGGTAAAGGCAGATGATGATTCACAGGCATTTACCGGACGCCTTAGCGGAGTATCGGTAACCGCTGAAGTTTCGGTCTATTGTCAGGAACGGAAAACAGCATCCTGCCTGGGCGAACTGATGTTTACGGATTTCGGACTGACCGGTCCTGCGGTAATGGAATTATCCAGAGAGATACCTTCTGATATAACAGGCTCGGATGCCCGGATCGAACTTGATCTTGTTCCTTCAATGAGCGACGGGGAATTTGATTCCGGACTTCAAAGCCTGATCCGTGAACATCCGGATACCAAGATCACTACGCTGCTGTCAAGGTTTGTTCCTGCATCCGTTGCCCTTGGGATATCAGCTTTGGCCGGAGTTGCCGACCTTTATTCACAGGGCTTTACGAAGGAGAACAGGAAGAAAACGGTAAAAGCCGTTAAACACCTGAAGATAGGTATAGATCAGGCGCCTTCCATCGGGAAAGCATATGTGACCCGTGGAGGTGTCATGCTCAAGGAGATCGAACGAAAGACATTCGGTTCCAAGATAGTACAGGGTCTGTATATTATCGGTGAAGCTGTTGATATAGATGGTGTGAGCGGCGGCTATAATCTTCAGGCCTGCATGAGCGAAGCTTATCTGGTAACCAAGGATATATTGAATCTAAAATAATAAGGTGACGGACAATTGCCGCCACCAAAGCTGACTCATTTTTTCAAAACTCAGTTGTATTTCTCGCCGGTTACTCTGAAGATAACTTCGCCGGGATAGACCATATCGAGCTGTGCTCTTGCGACACTCTCGACATAAGCATCATCCTTGCCGAACTCTTCCTGTGCCCTGATCTGCTTAAGCTTGTCAGACAAAGCCTCGGACTGTGCGATAAGGGCGGAGTTCTCAGCCTTCAGACGCTCTTTCTGCTTGGCGATATTCGCATATCTTGTTATGCAGAGGATGCCGACAACAACACAGCAGATGCAGATCATCGCTGTAAGAAAAGATATACCGCCGGTTTTGCGTCTGACTCTTCGCAAGGTATGCCTCCGAATCTGGAAAGATAATCTGATTATTACTTAACCCCGGATTCAAAACAATAATCCGGGGTTAAACTTAAAGTACTTGTAATATTTCTTTTTGAACTGAGCTATTCAAGGAGCTCATACATGGAAGCAGCTTCTTCTTTTCTGACTGTTTCCGGTAACGAAGTGACTTTGAATCTTACTTCTCCGCTTCCGAAAAAGATACTCACTTCATCGCCGACTTTAAGCTGGACCGAAGGCTTGGCCTGTTTGCCGTTTACCATGACTCTGCCGGCCTGGCAGACATCATTGGCAACAGTCCTGCGCTTGATCACGCGCGATAACTTAAGGAATTTATCAAGTCTCATTCCTGTCTCCTGAAAGCATTACTCTGCCCTTCAAAGCGGAAAGGAGAGTAAGGTCGTCCGCATATTCGATATCCGATCCCATGGGAAGCCCGGAAGCGAGCCGGGATACCGTGATCCCGGAAGGTCCGACCATTCTTGAGAGATATAGCGCGGTGGCATTGCCTTCAACTGTCTGGTTGGTGGCAACGATAACTTCCGTGATCTCCGGGTGATCAGACAGACGCCTGATCAGATCGGGAATGGTAGTGTCAGAAATACTCGTGGACTTCATGGGGTTAAAGACTCCGTGAAGAACGTGGTAAAGTCCCTTGTATTCATGAGCGCGCTCGAAAGTGGATACATCCCTGGGTGATTCGACGACCAGGAGTGTGGTCTTGTCCCTTAAAGGATCGGAACAGATGGGGCAGGGATCTGAGTCTGTGAAATTCTGACAGCAGGAACATCTCTTAGTGGATTGTCTTGCCGCCATAATAGAAGCTGTTAATGCCTGCGCATCCTTCTCATCCATGGACAGGATATGAAATGCGAGCCGCTGAGCTGACTTGCCGCCTATTCCAGGAAGAGCGCTTAACTGGGCTATGAGATTCTGAATTGAAGGCGAGTATCTTGCCATTATCAGAAGGGCATCTTCATGCCGCCGGTTATTGCGCTAATACGTTCCTGGTTGGTCTGGTCGATCTGCTGCAGTGCCTGGTTGGCGGCAGCCATGATGAGATCCTGGAGACCCTCGATATCATCGGGATCCACAACCTCTTTTGCGATCTGGATCTCGAAGATCTGATGATCGCCTCCTGCAACGACTTTAACAAGTTCGCCGCCTGCAGTGCCTGTGAAGCGCATCTCGCGGATCTCAGCCTGAGCGAGTTCTATCTGTCTCTGCATCTTCTGGGCCTGAGCCACTACCTGGTTCATATTGCCGCCCATTCCCATTCCGCCGCGGAATCCTTTTGCCATGTTAAAAACCTCCGATTGAATAATGTAACTATTTATCTAAGATATCTTAATCACCGAAATGCACGTCCGTGGGAAGTCCCATATTTCTGGAACGTTCATTCAGATCATCAAGCTTTTTATCTTTTGCGCTTACCTGGTTCTTCTCCATCTGTTTGTTGTACTGCGTTGTTGTGCAAAGATAGAGATGCTCAGCCCCGAATTCGTCCTTGATGCCTGTGGAGAGCTGTCTGAACGCCTGGGAGCTCTTCAGATTTGAAAGGAGCTTTGAATCCTTGTCCTCGAAAACAATATATGCCGAGGTCCCGTCTTTCCTGAGGCTTGTATGTTCAAGTATGAAAGCAATATTATCATTGTTTTCCTTAAGATTAGACGTGATATTTGTCCATCTGACAGCAATATCTGCGTCTTCTCCGGTGAAGGAGGGGGCCCTGACCTGATCCCTGGCTCTGCCGTCTACGATAAGACCGCTTCTGTCAGCCTGCTGTGCAAGCTGTGAACGGGGCTGGACGGGAGGGACGGCAGCTTCTTCCTTCTCAGGCGTTTCTTCCTCATCTGTATCGCGGCCAAGATCGTCAAGGAATGATGATGACAGTCCCGAGAATATTCCCGCGAAAGGTGCCGATACCGCCGGTCCGGAAGAATAGTATGAGGAGGACGGTTCATCGGGTTCATCAGTGCCGAAGCTCAATTGCTTCTCGGGCTCCTCGGGAACATAAGAAAAGATCGTGGGCTCGGTATGTTCACTAAATGATTCATCTGCAGGGATAACGATGTCATCGGCAGGTTCCTCATCCGTCAGATCATAATCGGGTTCATCCTCAGGTTCTTCGGGCTCTGCAGGCTCCTGTGTCTCGGGCGCGCTGTTGATGAAAGAGAAGAATGATTTCTGCTCTTTAGGCTCTTCAGTCTTTTCTTCCTCTTTTTTTGTGAAAGGGGAAGGTGTGCTGTCAGGTGCGGTCTTAGCCGGTTCCTCTTTGGCTGCAGCGGAAAATGTTAATATTCCTGCCGCCGCAGAAGCAGACGGCTTGGGTCTGTAAGGTTCGGGTACGGGAGCAGGCTGGGACGCTGTCTTCGGCTTCGGCGAAGAAGACGGCTTGGGCCTGTACGGCTCAGGTGCCTTGAAGACAGGCTTTGCTTCCGGAGACGGTTCTTCGGCTTTTGCAGGTTCCTCTTTTGCTTCCGTATCTTTGTGTTCAGAAGTTTCCTTTACATCGGCAGCCGGTGTCTCCGGCTTGTCTTCAGATACAGGCGCGGCCTTCTCAGCCTGCTTTTTCCCGAAATCCGGAATGACTATCGGAGTAACTGGAAGTGAAGACTTCCTCCCGCAAAGACGCATGAGCATAAGCTCAAAGCTTGTCGGGATATCGGGAGATTTCCTAAGTTCCGCATATTCTTTGGAAAGATAACTGATATATCCGGTCAATGTATCAGCACTGACTTTGGCAGCCGTCTGATACATATCCTTTATTGTCTCCTGCGGATAGGGAAGATAGATGATCGGATCTGCCTTGACCCTGATTATGAGAAGATCCCTGAAATATGCCGCAAGATCAAGAGTGAAACGCGCCTGGTTCTTGCCTGACCCGTTGAGGATCTCGCAAAGGTCGATCAGCTCGTCAAAGCGTGCGTCAATAAGACAGTTGGCCATCTTGAACAGGAATGAACTGTCAACCGTTCCGGTGATGCGCTCCACATCCTGTGAGGTGATCTCTTTATCACCGCCTGATATGGCTGAGATCTGGTCGAGCAGCGACAGGGCGTCACGGAGCGCGCCGTCAGATCTTGAGGCAATGAGACGGAGTGCGTCATCTGATGCGTTGATCCCCGACTTGCCGCAGACCTCTCTTAATCTTCCCGAGATAAGATCTATAGGGATCCTCTTGAAGTCATATCTCTGGCAGCGTGAGATTATCGTTGCCGGGATCTTGTCGGATTCCGTAGTCGCGAAAAGGAAGATAACATGCTTCGGAGGTTCCTCGATCGTCTTGAGAAGAGCATTGAACGCGCCCTTCGAGAGCATATGGACCTCGTCGATTATATAGACTTTGTATGTTGTTCTTGTAGGCGCGAAATTAACTTCCTGAAGGATAGGTCTTATGTCATCCACTCCGTTATTGGAAGCAGCGTCCATCTCCGTGACGTCCAGGATGGAACCGTCAAGAATGCCTTTGCATGTCGGACACTCATTGCAGGGATTGCCGTTAACGGGATGCTCACAGTTAACGCTTCTGGCAAAGATCTTCGCGATAGTGGTCTTTCCGGTACCGTGCTGTCCGCAGAACAGGTATGCATGCGCGAGCTTCTTTGAGATCACGGACTGCCTGAGGGCAGTGACTGCGGCTTCCTGACCGACAACATCATCAAATGTAAGGGGTCTGTACTGTCTGTAGAGAACGATATGATCTTCCATGGTGTGTTATAAAAAAGTCCGTCCCGCCCGAACTGCCGTCGGTAAGGCTTGACCCGCGGCGCACTCCGTAAACCGCTTACTGCTGCTTCCTTCCGGACCTGACAGGGTTCACAGCCCGGAATCGCACGGGACCTTGGCCGGCGGCAGACCGCGCGGGACGAACTAATCAATTACAAAGCAGATTATATCATAAAAGATTCTGATTACACTTCAATTATACGGACAGTTATGAAAGCGGTCATGAATAGCAGGCTTCGATAAACTTCTGGGTGTATCCGCCTATCGTTGCTATAGCCGTGCCGGCTGAACCTGTTGAACCTGATTCCACATAGATGATGACCGCCACGGGTTCCATATAATCAATGATCGCGCATTCAAGATATGCGCCTCTTTCGGTATTCCTTCCCAATACATGGAGGATCCTGGTGTTCTCGGGGAAAGCGTCGCTTAAAGGCGAATCCACTTCACTGTGGGCCATATCGTTGACGAGACGCTGGTTTACCTGCGGGGTATTAATGAATACCCGGTACATGTAAGAGAGGTAATTGCCCATGTCATAACAGGAGATGGTGCCCGGAGCGCGGTATTCACGGCCGCGGTAGTCTTTATAGATGACAGAGTCATTATATGAGATATAACTGCTTATCTCATCAACGGACTTGATCGCCTCATCGAGTCCTCCGAGCTCATCAATCACATAATTCAGTGCGATGCTGTCATTTTTGACTATCGCGTAATTCAGGAGCGTACGCATATAGAATTCTTTTCCGTAATCGTAAGTTCTGGCGATGTATGAGGAATTGCGCGCGCCGCTGTAATCGCTGTCAAACGTTACCTGTTTTGAAAGCGGTCCGGTTATGCCGGCTATGCTGTCGTAGTAGACGATCTCAACGGGTATCGCCATGGCTCCGGAAGGAACGACCGGATCGAGTTCGTCAACTCCGAGGCGTTCTCCGGTGGACAGTGAGATGAACTCATAGCATATCCGCATCTCAGGATGTTTTTTCTGGTAAGACACGATATTCTCCTTGAGCTCATCAAGGTAAACCGCGCGTTCCTGATAGGTTGCGGTCTGGATGCCTGCCGGATTGAAACTGAAGTTCCTGTCCTCGGTAAAAGGATCGGGGGAATTGTTCTGGGAAGCGCGTGCCGTCTCCTCAGGCGAGATCGTCGGAGTAGGTGTGGCGGCCAGGATCGCGTGAGGCGCGGTGGTCGTCGCGGAAGTTGTCGTCTCGGTCGTTGTCTCGGTCGTTGTGTGGACCGGTCTCTGATATGCCGAATACTCGGTGGTGGTGCTGGTTGCGGCACCGACAAGATCAGGATACATAAGTCTGTATGTATCCTGGGCAGAAGCCATAGAGCTTATGAATATGACTGCGAAAGTCAGTACAAGCAATACGATGATTATGATTACCGTACGTTTTTTGCGGGAGGTCTTTATACCTTCGGCTTTTTTCAGAAATGTCGGATTCGGCCGCTTCATTATAGATCAGAAGAGTCCTGTTATAACGCCGTTATCATCGATATCGATGTCCATTGCGGCAGGGTGCGGGGGAAGTCCCGGCATCGTGACGATCGTTCCCGTGAGTATAACGAGATAACCTGCGCCTGCCGATAAGAAACAATCCCTTACCGTTAATGTAAATCCTGCGGGATTGCCGAGCTTCTTGGGATCGTCAGACAGCGAGTATTGTGTTTTCGCAATACAGATCGGCAGATTGCCATAGCCTTTATCAACAAATTCCCTGATCTTTTCGGCTGCTTCGGGAAGGATATCGACCTTTCCGGCACCGTAGACTTTGGTTGCGACTTTGGTGATCTTTTCTTCGACTGTATCTGTCAGCTCGTAAGTGAATTTCGGAGCCTTGGGGTTGTTCTGTTCGAGGATGGAAACAGCCTTGTTTGCAAGGTCGATTCCGCCTTCGCCGCCCTTTGCGAAGATCTCTGCCGGAGCGAAATCAGCGCCTGTTGCCTTGCAGGCTTCTTCGACTATAGCGAGCTCCTCTTCCGTATCCGTGAGGAATCTGTTAGATGCGACGAGGACCGGAATGCCGAAGTTCTGCATGTTCTCGATATGCTTCAGGACATTCGCGAGACCGGCCTTAACGGCTTCGGGATTGGGCTCCGAGAGACGGTCCTTCGGAATTCCCGCATTATACTTGAGCGATCTTACCGTGGTTACGATGACTACGAGATCAGGCCAGATGCCGAGATCCCTGCACTTGATGTCGAGGAACTTCTCAGCACCGAGGTCTGCGCCGAATCCTGCCTCTGTTACGACGATATCGCCGAGCTTCAAAGCAGTCTTGGTTGCTATGCAGGTATTGCATCCGTGAGATATATTTGCGAAAGGTCCGCCGTGGACAAGCGCGGGAACGCCTTCCAGAGACTGAACTAGGTTGGGGCACATAGCGTCCTTGAGGCATGTTGCAAGAGCGCCGGTCGCTCCGAGTTTGCCGGCCGTGATAAGGTTGCCGTCCGTGTCATATGCGATCGCGATCCTGTCGAGCCTGACCTTAAGATCATCCATATCTTTGGCAAGACAAAGGATGGCCATTATCTCGGAAGCAGCGGTGATCTGGAACATCTCGGGACGCGTAACGCCTTTTGTTCCTCCGCCGACTCCGACCGTGACAGCCCTTAAGCATCTGTCATTCATGTCGAGACATCTCTTCCAAAGGATCCTGTCCTTATCGATCTTAAGCTCATTGCCCTGGAAAAGATGATTATCTATCATTGCCGCAAGGAGATTGTTTGCAGTGGTAATAGCGTGGATGTCGCCTGTGAAGTGCAGGTTGATGTCCTCCATCGGAACGACCTGGGAATAACCGCCTCCGCACGCTCCGCCCTTAACGCCGAAAACAGGACCCAGGGAAGGTTCTCTTAATGCCAGAACGGGCTTTTTGCCGATGAGCTTTAATCCCTGCGCGAGACCGATGCTTACAGTGGTCTTTCCTTCTCCTGCTGGAGTAGGGTTCATGGCCGTTACGAGAACGAGCTTGACATTGGGATTATCCGGCAGGTTCTGCACATAATCCAACGGGAGTTTTGCTTTGTATTTGCCGTACAGTTCGAGTCTGTCCGTGTCGATTCCCAACTTTTCTGCTACCTTTGTTACGGGGTTGACCTTTGCACTCTGGGCTATCTCAATGTCGCTAAGCATATCTGTCCTCTCCTGTCTGTTTTAATATATGGATACGATTGTATTGTAAAAAGACGGGCTTTTCAATCACGGGAAAAAGTGTAAAATGCGGTTATTATCTGCGTTGATATACATACCACTATATTTTGTATAAAGCGTGGTATTTTTTTACTAAATGTTGTGTTTTTTCGTTGACAATATATCAAGGAAATGTTAGCATTGGTGCATATTGGAAATATTTTTGTAATGTTCCTTTAAGATTACTGAAATATTTTTATCTATTCTCCGGGTGGGGGTAATAAATATGATCATCAGCTCAGATCTGCAAATGTGCAAAGCTAAATTTGAAGAGCTCATCGGCAAGCGTATTGTTTGCAAGACCAACGGCGGCCGCAAGAGGATCATCACCTATATCGGCACAGTAGAGCACTGCTATCCCAATGTCTTCACGATGCTCTGTGATAATGAGGCAGGAAAGCAGTCGATCGTTTCTTTCTCATATATTGATGTTCTTACAAGAACTGTAAGAGTAGGCATTATGCCCGAGAAGTCACAGGAAGAAGTAGCTGTCTGATTTTTTGTTTAGTTTTTATTGCGCTGTCAGGAACGGAATTCCGTTTCTGACAGTTTTTTATTGTTGTTTCGGAACATGGACTGACAGATATATATTTGATTTTAGAATGAAATATAAGATAAAATTATTATATAAAATTCGACAGGTGTGCCGACCCTTTGGAGAGCCTTATGGATTCCTATGAGATTACAGCTAACGCAAAATTGAATCTCTTCCTTCGTGTGCGCGGGATACTTCCAAACGGTTATCACAGCCTGTACTCGGTAATGCAGGAGATCGATCTTGCGGATACCATTACTGTTACTGTCCATCCTGAACGTGAGAACGGTTTTGACATAAAATGCATCGGGCGCAATGATATCGATCCCGAGAAGAATCTTTGCAGAAAAGCAAGAGACAGATTTTTCTCCTCGCTCCGCAAGAAGGCTTCGTCAGACAGTTCTGTTCCTGATGCCCGGCTGTGGAAAAAGGGTCTTTTCCCCAATATTGAAATAGTTCTTACCAAGGTCATTCCTTCCGAGTCCGGAATGGGCGGGGGAAGTTCTGATGCGGCAGCCACGCTGATGGTGCTCCAGGAGCATTTCGGAAATCCGTTTACAGATGAGGAACTTAATCAGCTTGCCGTGAATGTCGGTGCCGATGTTCCGTTCTTCCTTTACGGCGGAACGTGCCTCTGCGAGAGCATGGGGGAAGACATTGACCAGCTTGAGCCCCTTTCCGGGATCCCGCTTCTTATCGTAAAGCCGTCAAAGGGATGTTCAACACCTGAATGTTTCCGCGCGGTTGACAGTAAACCTTTGCCGGAGTTCAATGAAGACAGGTATGCATCTTTTATTAGATCGCTGAACGACACTTCAGCCGCACCTCTGGAGAGATTCCTTAAAGGTGATGATCTGCTTATGAATGATCTTGAATGGCCGTCTATGGAGAAGGTCCCCGAGATCAGGACGGCCAGGGAAGCGCTGCTTGCCACCGGAGCCGTATTCAGCCGTATGACAGGTTCCGGAAGCGCTGTTTTCGCGATGTATAAGGATGAGGAGACCAGGGATGCGGCTTACGGACAGATCAGGAATGATCCTGCATTTTCCTGCTGTGAGGTATTCGCCTCAAAGACTATCTGATCTGTAAGCGAAAAGTCCTCGCATGTAACCGCGCGAGTTCTCCGAATCTATCAGTTCAAATCCGCGTTTTCCGTAGAATTCCACCATATTCTTATTAGTTGCCGCTGAATGAAGGAGCACGCATACGGCTCCTTCGTTTTTGGCAATCTCCATGGCTTTGTTAATAAGATCTATGCCAAGACCGGATTTTCTGAAGCGCTGTCTGACCGCAAATCTTGAGATGTAGAAGGATTTCCCCGCATCCTCAAGAAATCTGAATGTCTTACCGGAAAAGCTGTAGACCAGCGGGTTATCGACAGGTTTTATGCAGATGGTCCCGACTATCTTGCCGTCGCACTCAGCCACAAGACAGGTCTGTTTTGCTATCCTGTCGGCGACGCTTTCGACACTCTCCGTCATAGCTTCGAGGAGGGAAGCAGATATCCCCGAATCCGCGCAATATGTAAGCATCGCGCTTTTTAAAAGGCGCGATACTTCAGCGGCATCTGATATGCCGGCGATCCTTATAGAGGAATCATTTTTCATCAGTTAAGAAAACAGTTTACAAGGATAGCCTTGTGAGCATGAAGTCTGTTCTCCGCCTCATCGAAAACGACACTCTGGGGTCCGTCGATAACATCTTCGGTGACCTCATAGCCTCTGTAAGCAGGGAGGCAGTGCATGAAGATTGCATCCTTGTGAGCAACGCCCATGATCTTTGAGTTGACCTGATAGTTCTTGAATATCTCGACTCTCTTGGCCTTCTCCGCTTCCTGACCCATGGATGTCCATGTATCGGTATAGATAACGTCAGCGCCTTCTGCCGCTTCGAAAGGATCCTCGGTCATAACAACCTTTGAGCCTGTAACCTTTGCGTCTTCATTGGCTTCGATAACATACTTTTCAGGGCATGTGTAATCCTTGGGGCTTGCAACGGAGATGTCCATTCCGGCCTTCGCGCATGCGTGGAGAAGGGAATTGGCCATGTTGTTTCCGTCGCCCAGGTAAGCCATCTTAAGACCCTTAAGCGTGCCCTTGTGCTCCTTGATGGTAAGGAGGTCAGCCAGAACCTGTGTAGGGTGCTGGTCGTCGGTAAGACCGTTGATGACAGGAATCTTTCCGTAGTCTGCGAGGTCCTGTACATCCTGATGCTTGAAGGTCCTGATCATGATGCCGTCGACCATTCCGGACAATACGTTGGCGGTGTCATAAATGGTCTCGCCTCTGCCGATCTGGATGTCATTGTTGCTCAGGAAGAGAGCCTGACCGCCCAGCTGGTACATTCCGACTTCAAAGGAGACTCTTGTTCTCGTGGAAGACTTTGTAAAGATCATGGCGAGAGACTTTCCCTTTAAGAGGTGATGCTCTATGCCCGCTTTGGTCTTTGCCTTCAGATCTATTGCCGTATCAAGAAGATAATCAAGATCTTCAAAACTTACGTCCCTGTGGAAATCAATATAGTGCTTCATTTTATATACTCCTTAATCTCTTATTCACCGTCTTCATCGATGATGTCCAGATCCGGACCGCCTGTAAGTCCCGCCTCATCGAGCTTATCGATCTTGGCATTGCCGACAACGGCAGCTTTATCCTTGATATCCTTCTTTGAAGGGAAAGCCTCCTTGAGTCTTCCGAGAACTCCCCGGGGTCCCGAGACTGTCTTCAGTATCTTTTCGAGTGCTTTTACGAACTGGCCTGCCTGGGACTTTGTGATGATAAGCGGCGGCGCGAGTCTTATCGTGGTCTTGCCGATCGCGCTTACCAGAATACCCATCGAGAAAAGCTGTTCACGCATTCCCTGCGCGGTGATAGTGTCATCGAATTCTATACCGATAAGAAGACCCTTGCCTCTTACTGAACGGATGCAGTTGTATTTGGATCTGAGCTTGTTGAGTTTCTCGAAAAGTTCATCGCTTACTTCTCTTACGTTGTCGATGATGCCCTGGTCCTCGATCGTTTCCATAACGGCATTTCCCGCAGCGCATGCGAGAGGATTGCCGCCGAATGTCGATCCGTGGTCTCCGGGTCTCATGCCTGTGGCGACTTCGTTTGTCGTGAGCATGGCTCCTATTGGGACACCGCCGCCGAGACCTTTGGCAAGAGTCATTATGTCGGGTGTTACGCCGTAATTCTGGTAACAGAACATCTTGCCGGTACGTCCCACACCTGTCTGTACTTCGTCGATGATAAGGAGGATGCCCTTTTCGTTGCAGAGTTTTCTTACAGCCTGGATGTATTCGAGATCGGCGGGATGAACACCGCTCTCGCCCTGGATCAGCTCGAGCATTACAGCTGCGGTGCGCGGATTAACGGCCTGGATCAACGCATCGATATCGTTGAAGGGAACGTGAACGAATCCGGGAACACCGGGCTCGAAAGGTATTGAGAATTTTGCCTGACCTGTTGCCGCGATGGTTCCCATGGTCCTTCCGTGGAAACTCATATCCGCGGTAATGATCTCGTATTTCTTTATATCCTTATAATAGAAATATCCTCTTGCGAGTTTAATGGCAGCTTCGTTTGCCTCGGCTCCGGAATTGCAGAAGAAAACCTTGTCCGCGAAGCTTGCGCGGCAGAGTCTGTAAGCCAGTTCGGCCTTCTGGGGTATGTAATAGTAGTTGCAGGCATGGATGAGATTCTTTGCCTGTGATGAAATTGCCGAGGTGAGCTTGGGATGGCCGTAGCCAAGGCTGTTGACCGCGATTCCGCCTATCATATCGAGGTATTTTCTTCCGCCGGTATCGTAGAGATAGCAGCCGCGCCCCTTAACAAAGGCTACAGGAAGGAGATTAAATACCTGAAGGCAGTAGTTCTTGTCATAATCCATTATCAGGGAAAGGTCATTTTCTATACTCATAGTGTTCTTTCTTCTCCTTTACTATCATTGTTCCGATACCGTTCTTGGTAAATGTCTCGAGGATGATCGAATGAGGTATCCTGCCATCTATTATGTGGGCTCTGTCGACACCCCGCAATACCGTATCAAGACATCCTTCGATCTTGGGGATCATTCCTCCGCTGATTATTCCCTCGTTAACGAGATCACTGATATCCTTCTCATCCAATACGGGGATGATATAGTCTGATCCGTCTTCGAGCTTTCTTAATACGCCGCCGACGTCAGTCAGAGTGATGAGCTTGGATGCGCCCAATGCTACCGCGACTTCTGCCGCGACAGTATCTGCGTTTATGTTGTAGCTCTCGCCGTTTTTCCCGACACCGATAGGCGCGATGACCGGGATGTACTCGTCGTTTGCGAGCATGGATATGACCTTGGTATTGATCTTTTTGATCCTGCCGACATAACCGATATCGATGGCGTTGCCTTCAGCATCCTCGGTCATCTTCTCGGCTTCAATGAGGTTGCCGTCAATACCGGAGATACCGATAGCCTTTGCGCCTTTTCCGCAGAGAGTGGAAACGATATCTTTATTTGTCTTGCCGATAAGGACCATCTGGGCATAACCCATTGTCTCATCGTCTGTATATCTTAGGCCGTTAACGAAGTGTGATTCCTTGTTGACCTTTTTGAGCATGTCGCTGATGTCGGGTCCGCCGCCGTGAACGATAACGGGGTTAATGCCGATATATTTAAGAAGAGTGATATCGTCCATGACAGACTGCTTCAGTTCCTCATTGATCATGGCATTTCCGCCATACTTGATAACGAAGGTCTGACCTCTCATCTTCCTGATGTAGGGGAGAGACTCTATAAGGATCGATGCCCTGTCAACGTTGTTCTTCATATCACCCGTGATAACGGGGTTCTCTTTATTGCCTGCCATGGTCAGATACCTCTTACAATATTCTTAAGTCCGGATGTCTCATCGAAACCGAACATTACGTTTGCTGCCTGTATTGCCTGAAGAGCCGCGCCTTTTCCGAGATTATCCTGAGCCGTGAAGAGCTTGATGATTCCCGTGTCGGGATCGAAAACGCCGTTTACGTCTATATAGTTTGAACAGGCTACGGCCTTTATATCCGGAAGGGTCTTTACGGGAAGGACTCTAACGAATGTCTCATCCTTATAATAATCCTTATATATAGCGTTGATCTTTTCGGATGACACATCAGTGAATTCCTTTGAAGGCTTCGCATAGATGCTTGCGAGCATTCCGCGTTTGAAGGGAGCGAGATGTGGAGTGAATGTGACCTTGATATCTCCTGGATTCTTTCCGGCAAGGAAGGAGCACTGCTCTGAGATCTCGGTTGTGTGACGGTGTCCGACAGCGCCGTAAGGCTTGAAGGATTCGTCCAGTTCACAGAATGCGTAAGCGAGATCCGTTTTTCTTCCCGCGCCGCTGACTCCGGATGTGGCATCGATGATTATCGAATCCTCTTCGATGAGGTGAGCCTTGAGAAAAGGTGCCAGCGCGACCAGTGAACATGTGGGATAGCAGCCGGGATTGGCCACAAGATGAGCGGTCTTAAGCTGCTCCCTGTAGAATTCGGGCAGTCCGTATACGGCATCCTTCAGAAGATCCGGATTGGGATGGGTGAGTTTATACGAACTTTCATATGTGGCAAGATCCTTATACCTGAAATCGCCGCTGTGATCTATAACCTTTACACCTTCCGCAAGGAGTTCGGGTACGATCTTTGCGGATACGCCGTGGGGAAGAGCCGTGATAACGAGATCGGAATCCTTTGCGACTTCGGCATAAGGAAGATCCTCGCAGAGATTATCGACAATGCCCCTGAATTCCGGATAGATCTCCGAATAAGCTTTGCCCGCGAATGTCTGGCTTGTAAGATGGCGGAATCTGAAGAAAGGGTGACCGGCAAACCCGCGCACGAGTTCGGCTCCCACATATCCTGTTGATCCTATAATAGATACATACTTAACAGATTCTTCAAATGCCATTTATACTGCCTCCGGTTCAGGCGGATAATACCCGCCTTGATGTGTGATTTATGCAATATAATGCATAAATATTCAAAAGTCAACAAAATAATGCATAAATAATTACATTAAATATATGACGGGGGATCCTTCCCGCATAATACCTTAATAAGCCTGTAAGGACATGCTTACCGGGTTTTGGTAATCAAAAAGTAATTTTATTCAGACAATTTTCGGACCCTCTGAGATAGATTGCACAATTCCGGAAGAACCGAAAAATGCCTTAAATTATTGCTTTTGCCGCTTTTTCTTGTACAACACACACAAAATACTTCCGAGCTAATTGATATATTTAACAAGCAACGGAAATTACTATGCCAAATTAGCAAAACTATTTTTGGGAAATGTGTCATATAGTAAAGAAAATATCGTTTTGATACTATTCTCATAGTTATCAAGCCCTCTTTTCGGGTGGGCACAATTTGGAGGTTAATTAGATATGGCAAGTTTATCTTTCCAGCACGTTTACAAAAAGTATGAGGGCGGCGTAGTTGCAGTTTCAGATTTCAATCTTGACGTAGCAGATAAGGAATTCGTTATCCTCGTAGGACCTTCAGGATGCGGTAAGTCAACAACTCTCCGTATGCTCGCTGGTCTCGAAGATATTTCAGAAGGTGAGATTTACATTGACGATCGTTGCGTAAACGACGTACTCCCTAAGGACAGAGACATCGCGATGGTTTTCCAGAACTACGCTTTGTATCCTCATATGTCCGTTCGCGACAACATGGCATTCGCACTTAAGCTCAGAAAGATGCCTAAGGATGAGATCAACCGCCGTGTTCAGGAAGCAGCTAAGATCCTTGAGATCGAGCATCTCCTCGACAGAAAGCCTAAGGCTCTCTCCGGTGGTCAGCGTCAGAGAGTTGCTCTCGGTCGTGCTATCGTTCGTGACCCTAAGGTCTTCCTCATGGACGAGCCTCTCTCAAACCTCGA
>CACYRM010000039.1 GCA_902776845.1 Oscillospiraceae bacterium | reverse complement strand
CGTTTACAACGTTAACCACACAACACTTACAGCTGATGACAAGATCATCTCTGCAGCTTCCTGCACAACAAACTGCCTTGCTCCTATGACAAAGGCTCTTAATGACTATGCAGCTATCCAGAGCGGTATCATGACAACAGTTCACGCTTACACAGGCGACCAGATGATCCTTGACGGTCCTCAGAGAAAGGGTGACCTCCAGAGAGCAAGAGCTGGTGCTGCTAACATCGTTCCTAACTCCACAGGCGCTGCTAAGGCTATCGGTCTTGTTATCCCTGAGCTCAACGGCAAGCTCATCGGTGCTGCTCAGAGAGTTCCTACATTCACAGGTTCCACAACAATCCTTCACGCTGTTGTTAAGGGTGAAGCTACAGTTGAGGGCATCAACGCTGCTATGAAGGCTGCTACAAACGAGTCTTTCGGCTACACAGAAGAGAAGCTCGTTTCTTCTGACATCGTTGGTATGAAGTTCGGTTCACTCTTCGATGCTAACCAGACAATGGTTTCCAAGATGGATGACGGCAACTCCCTCGTACAGGTTGTTTCCTGGTATGACAACGAGAATTCTTACACATCTCAGATGGTAAGAACAATCAAGTACTTCGCAGAGCTCGGCTAATAACTGGCTTAAAGCAAAGATTATCTGAGGCGTCTCATTTGAGGCGCCTCTTTTTTGTTCCGGAAAGCCGGATGTAAGCCGTGCGGAAAAGCTTTAAAGAAATATGCCGATTACAGTTGCTTCAGGCACTGATAAGAATCTGAAGGGAAGAAGGCCGCACCCAAGGCCTCTGGAGATAAAGACCTTGGTGCCGCTGATATCGTAAGGACCCTGTACGGCGCCCATCTGCGGCAGCTTATCCGATTTTCTCAGGACAGTGAATTCGATCCTGAACGGAAACTTCATCTGTCCGCCGTGAAGATGTCCTGAGAGCATATATTCCGGTCTGTTGCCGGGATCAAGATGAATGAACGCATTCGGATCATGCACAACAAGGATAACCGGTGTCTCATTGCCGCAGGGCATTTTTGAACTCCACACACGGTTCTTCCGGCCTGAATCAGGCAATCCCGCAAGAGTGATCTCCGTTCCGTTCTTATTTGAGTTTAAAGTGACTGTTCTGTTTTCAAGGCTGATGAATCCTGAAGCTTCAGGCGCGTTGATGAGATCGGAATCGTGGTTGCCGGATACTCCGTAGAAAGGTATCCCGAGTTCTTTGCAGCAGCTGCTCACTGCGGAAAGATACTTATATCCGTTTTTTGCATTGCGGGGATATGTTACTATGTCGCCTCCGAATATCACCGCATCGAGAGGAGTCTCCAGGTGCGATTTCCTAATAGCATTACATAGCCGCCCGGAGCTGACCGGACACCATTCCGTATGTATATCACTGAAGAAAAAGAATCTGAGATCCGGTTTATCCGTACCGGTTGCGGAAACGGGTGGAAGTTTCTTTACAGTTATTCCTTTGTCCCGGGAGCCTTCACCGGAAGACCTTTTAAGGACCGCACTATCAAGGTTGAAAAAGAACGGTTCAATAATGCACCATAAGATATAGGGCAGGATCAGAGCTGCCAGGACCGCTGAAACGGTGTAAATCTTATCCATTATCAGGACAGTTCTCCTTTTTTCTTAATTATATAATATGCAGTTGCCAATCGTGTGATATAATTCTTACAATGATATTGATAATTAGAGGAGGTATTTAGTATGCCTAAGACAGAGATCACATATGAGATCGTCCAGCAGATCGGTATTCTCAAGGAGAATAAGTCCGGCTGGCAGCGTGAACTTAATATCGTTAAGTGGAATAACGGCAAGCCGAAGCTTGATATCCGTGACTGGGGTCCGAATCATGAGAAGGTAGGCAAGGGCATTTCTCTCGATTTCGAGGAATATAATACCCTTAAGGCTTTTCTTGAGGATGGCGACTTTACTTCTCTCGACGAGTAAGCCTCTCTTTGGTGTTGGAATTAATTAGTTGACTATGGCGCGTTGTCATGCGTCATGATTTTGTATGAGAAGCGAAGAGCGCGCGGGAATTATCTCAATAGTAATGCTTTTTTTATGGGGGACTCTGATTGCAGAGCCCTTCCATATTTTTGTACGGTATATTGCCGCGGCTGTAACATCTGTGCTGAGAGGTATCGGGTCCGGTGACATTATTACTTCCGTGGTCTTATATCTGGCCGCAGTTGCCGTTATTATCCTGATGCAGAAGCTGTCTCAGACCAAACTTTGCAGTTATATGCCTTGTGCGATCGCCGCGCTGTTTATCGCTATACTCGTTATCAGGAGCATAAGGAAGCAATCCGTGGATTACGGAGAAGCAATATGCCTTGCCATTCCGGCGGCAGTCTGTATTGTTTTCTATCTGACCAGGTTTGAAAACGGTCTTAAATGGTTCACAGCCGTCTATACTTATTCGACTGCTGTGGCTCTTCTTAATGCTCTTCTGTTTGTTCCGTTATCGAGGCTTAACAGCGTGGTGGATAAGTTCCTTTATATTACAAATTATAATGACCTGGATATTACGCGGAGTCTCGGCGGTCTGGCCGGAATACCGGAACTGGTGTGGGGTCTGTTCCTGACTGCTTTTGCAGTATTCCCGATAATCTATCTTGCCACTTCCAACAGGAGGAAATGATATGGAGCAGTTGGACTTTTTCTCGGGCCTTCCTTCAGATGATTCAGAGCGTAACGAATATCTGGAGCTCGTAAAAAAACTCAATCATTTTGCCGAACTCTACTATTCCAAAGATGAGCCTGAGATATCTGACTATGAATATGACAGCATGAACAACAGGCTTAAGCAGATAGAGAAGGAGCACCCTGACTGGGTTGTTCCGGAATCTCCGTCTGTAAGAGTCGGCTGGAAAGCTGAAAAGGGCGTTCTTGTCAAACACAATGTTCCCATGCTCTCGCTGCAGGATGTTTTCACAAAAGAAGAAGTTTATGAATTTGTCGAATCCATGCGTAAAGAATTCGGTGAGGAAGCCGAGTTCCTTGTTGAGACCAAGATCGACGGATTGTCTATGGCCCTGCGTTATGAAGAAGGGGAGCTCAGGCTTGCGGTAACCAGGGGAGACGGAATCAACGAAGGCGAGGATGTCACGATGAATGCCCGCCAGATCCCTGATGTTGTGAAACAGATGAAAGAGCCTGTTCCTTATATTGAGATAAGGGGCGAGGTATATATGACCAGAAAGGCATTCGAGAATGTAAATGCCAAGGCCGAAGAAGAGGGAAAGAAGACCTTTGCCAATCCCAGGAACTGCGCTGCCGGCACGTTGAGGCAGATCGACACGAGGATCACAAAGGAAAGAGGTCTGTCCCTTTTTATCTTTAATATACAGGAGACGCGCGGCATTACATTTAATACGCACCTTGAGGGTTATGAATATCTTAAGCGCAACGGCGTAAAAGTAATCGAGAATTGTTATAAATGCAGTACTGCCGATGAGGTCTGGGATGCAATAACCCGGATAGGCAATATGAGGGGCGAGCTCGAATACGATATCGACGGGGCGGTCGTGAAGCTGAATAACCTTTCCGAGAGAACAAAGCTCGGCAATACGATCAAGTTCCCCAGGTGGGCCATAGCATACAAATATCCGCCTGAAGTAAAGGAGACACGGCTTCTCGATGTTGAGGTGAACACCGGAAGGACGGGCAGGGTAACGCCTGTTGCGATATTTGAGCCCGTCAGTCTTTGCGGAACAATGGTATCACGCGCAACACTGCATAATCAGGATTTTATCGATCAGCTGGGTCTTGGTATCGGCGATACTATCCTTGTATATAAATCAGGCGAGATCATTCCGAAGGTAAAAGGCGTTAATGAGAATAAGAGACCTGCTGACTGGAAGCCTTACAGGATGCCTGACAGCTGTCCTGTCTGCGGACACATGCTCGTAAGGGATGAGGGCGGAGTTGATTTTAAGTGTGTAAATATGATGTGTCCCGGAACTCTCGTAAACCGCCTTGTAAACTTTGTGTCACGCGACTGCATGGATATCAAGGGCTTCGGCACGGAATATATCAGAAAGCTAACTGAAGAAGGATATATAAAGGACATTGCCGATGTTTTCGAGCTGAAGGATAAAAGAGCTGAGCTTATCGAAGGCAAGCTTCTGGGTCTTGAGAAAAACACGGATAAGCTTCTTGCAGCCATTGAGGAAGCAAGGACGGTTACTCCTGCGGACAAGGTCCTTGCGGGTCTTGGTATCCCGGGTGTGGGTAAAGCCACGGCAAAAGAGCTAATCAGGACTTTCGGATCGATAGATGCCATCGGTGAAGCCGGCAGGGATGCTCTGCTGGCGGTCCAGGATATAGGAGATATATCTGCGGAAGGTATTTATAACTTCTTCCACGATGAAGGAAATATGATCCTCATGACAAGGCTCAAGTCACTCGGACTGAATTTCGCCAGAACTGATAATGAGACTTTAGGTTCCTCTTTAGCCGGCCTGACATTCTGTATAACCGGAACACTTGAAGGAATGTCCAGAAGCGAAGCTGAGAAGCTTATTGAGAGCTACGGCGGAAAACCGGTATCTTCCGTTTCAAAGAAGACATCTTATCTGCTTATGGGTGCGGATGCCGGATCAAAGGAGCGGAAAGCCAGGGAACTTGGTGTCCCGATAATAAGTATTGAAGATCTTAAGAGAATGGCGGAAAGCGGACAGGATCAATGAACATAAGTGAAGAAAAGGCTAAGATCAGAAAAGAGATGAAGAGGAGAAGGTCTGAATTGTCTTCTGATGCCTTATCACGCATTGATGCTTCTCTTCCGGATCTTATCTTCTCCATAGATGATGAAGATCTTCAGGATACTCTCCGCAGTGCCAAACGCATTGCCCTTTACAGAGCGTTTAAGGGAGAAGTCCCGGTGGACGGGCTGGCAAGATCCTTTATGAAAAGGGGGATAAAGTGCTGTTTCCCGAGGATCCTTGACGGCAGCATGATCTTCTGTGACTGTGATGAACTTGACGGTGATGAATTTGAGATATCCTCTTTAGGCATAAAAGAGCCCGCGGCATCTGCTGAAGCTGTCGATCCCTCATCCATTGATGTTGTCGTTCTTCCTGCGGTTGCTTATAATGAAGAAGGTTCCAGACTGGGCATGGGAGGCGGATATTATGACCGCTTTATCGGCTCGTTGGGTTCTGACAGACCATATCTTCTGGGAGTCTGTTACGGTTTTCAGATCTGTTCCGCATTGCCGGTGGCCGGTCACGATGTCACGGTTGATTTTCTTGCGGTAATACCTGAAGAGATATACGGGGAGTAAAGAGCTGATCATGAGATATTTTATTGTTAATCTGGCGGTTCATTTATTGGTTACTGCAGTATTTGTGGTCCTCACCTGTATATGCGCCGGACGCAACAGAAAGAAAAAGACCAAGCATATCCTGACTTATTTCTTCCCGATTGTTTTTGCGGTAGTTGCTATAGTCGACATTGCCTTATATACAGCTCCGAGGCTGATGGATATAAACAGCATGATAAACAGCAATTACTTCTACCAGACCGGTTCGGTTGATGATATCGGTTTGATGAAGAATTACTTTGTCATTGACGGAAAGTATTATTATATGAATCCTCTGCACAACTCTATGAGCAAAGGGGATGTCGTAAGAGTTAAGCATACTCCGTATTCATTGTTTACGGTCGAGATCACCACGATCGTTGAGAATACCGATGAAGAGAATTCCGGCGCTTCCGGTGAATCAGGTTAACCTCTGAAAATTGAGACCAGTCTCAATTTTGTCCAAAAAGTCTCATTTCAGGGGCATTTTTTTCAATTCTCCGCAATTCGATGACACAAAACGTTTCCGGGGCCGTAAACTTTCAAAAAACAAAGGAGGTGGACGGTCATGGAGAACGGAGTCATGAACAAGGGACCAGTGGAGATGTCTGTAGTGTGCAGTGATTTAAGCCTTTTGGAAAGCATAAATTCATTGCTTAAGCATAACGGTGTCATTACCGTTGAAGATGAGTACGGAGCTTTGCATTACATCGTTGACGGGCGGAATAACAGACGTTCTGTTGCCGGAAAGGTTACGGCGATCAACCCGAATGATACGGCTGAACGGAAAAAGGAAGAGGAATACTTCGATTTCTGTATAAAGACTGTTTTGCGGGAATACGGCTTTGATATGTCCCTGATAGGTACGGTCCTGATATACAACTCTTTTATGTTATCGTTCAGGAGAAATATGCCTCTTCCAAATACAATGAAGGGCCTTTACTGCGAGACCGGCAGGGATCTCGGACTGAGCTATGAGCAGTCTGAACGGGATGTCAGATATGCGATAACAAAAAGCAGCTTAAAGAACATGAGAAGCCGCGCGGCAATGAGGTGTATTCAATCAAGAGTTGAGAGAAGAATGGGATTAAGAGATCCGTTGGAATAAAAAAGGCTCCGTCATAAACGGAGCCCTTGAAAAACTTAACAGAAGATTACTTCTTTTTGCCCTTCTTAACGTTTACCTTATCCTTAAGTGATTTTCCTGCCTTGAATGTGGGAACTGTGGAAGCCGGGATCTTAAGAGCAGCGCCTGTTGAAGGATTGCGTCCGCTTCTTGCTGCGAGCTTCTTTGTCCTGAATGTACCGAAGCCGACAAGTACTACCTTATCATTCTTAACCAATGCTTCTTCGATTGCGCCAAGTGTTGCCTTGAGAGCTGCTTCTGAATCTTTCTTGCTCAGGCCGGTGTCAGCTGCGATCTTGTCAATAAGCTGTGACTTGTTCATATGGTATCCTCCTGTTTTAGCCGCTGAAAAGGCTTATTTTATAGTATTTTCATTATTGATTTATCGTAAAAGGTTGTCAATAGCTTCATATCCGAAAATAGATGAAATGTGCAGATAAACAGAAGATTTATTCATGATGATAGTGTATGATTTGTTAAGCTAAAAATAACGGAGGTAACAAGATGATAGTTACAAAAGATACGATTATCGGAGAAGTTGTAATGCAGGATGACGGCATTGCTCCTATCCTTATGGCTTCAGGCCTTCACTGTCTGGGCTGCGCTATGGCTTCCGGAGAGACTATCGAAGAAGCCTGCATGGTTCATGGCATGGACTGTGATGCTCTTGTCGAAGAGATCAATAATTATTTCCAGTCTAAAGGCTGATATCAGGAACTGAACTTATCTGATAATAACGGGAGGCTGCCTTAAAATGGCAGCCTCTGATCATTTTTGACAGTTTCCTGAGTTCCTTAATATGACGCAGACATGATGATCTCGAATGTCGTGCCTTTTCCCAATGTGCTCTTGACCGTGATCTCGGCATCATGCTTGTCGCAGATAAGCTTTACGATCGCAAGACCTAAACCGGTGCCTTTTATGTTCACGCCGGAGTTTTTCGCCCTGTAGAATCTGTCGAAGATCCTGGGAAGGTCCTGCTCCGGAATGCCGATTCCGTTATCCTCAACAGTTATATGTATCTTTTGTGTGGAAATATGGGAAGTATCTCCCGTTCTCCATGCGCTGATCCGGATGTCGGCCTGTGGTCCGGTGTAGTTGATGGCGTTGGATATGAGGTTTTCGAATACTCGTGACAGCTTGGCAGGATCGGCCTTTACTATCAGCGAGTCGCGTGACGGGAGATCCAGTGACAGCTTTTTCTCGCCGTCTTCAAGATCCATTGAATACATTACCACCAGCTCGTCGAGCATTTCGGATATGGAAACAGACGTGAAATGGAAATCCGAATCGCTTGATTCCATTCTGGTAAGCTCCATAATATCCGAAACGATCCTTTCCATCTGCTCCGAACGGCGGACTATATTGCTCAGATAGGAATTGCGCTGCTCAAGACTCAGATTGTCCTGCGCGGAGAGAAGTAATTCCGCATATCCTCTTATGGCGGTGATCGGAGTTCTGAGATCGTGAGATACATTGCTCAGGACGTTTTTTCTCGCAACTTCACCCTCCATGAGTTTCT
Source organism: Oscillospiraceae bacterium (assembly GCA_902776845.1). Taxonomy (GTDB): domain Bacteria; phylum Bacillota; class Clostridia; order Saccharofermentanales; family Saccharofermentanaceae; genus Saccharofermentans. The sequence goes on along the minus strand of CACYRM010000039.1, from coordinate 8,168 downwards.
TGTTCGTAAGGACGAGATCCCTGTTTATCTCTGATATGAAAACGGTCTTTTCTCTTACCTGACGTTTGAGAACCGCTGCGTTTCTCTTTATCTCACGCTGCTGGTTGATATATGTGGATACGAGCGTGACCTCAGCGATCAGGGAGAAGATAACAAAGATAGTGCTGTATGTCGGGATCGTATATACGATCATTCCGTCCATGAGTATTGCCAGGTACAGGACAAGGAACATAAGACTGAACAGCAGGGCCCAAAGAAGAATCTTCTGATTTTCTTTGTTGTAAAAGAACAGATTGATGAAGATCGTGAGTGTTGTTACTGTAAGCGCGAACATTATGGCTATGAATTCAGGTAAAAGCATGCCGAATACCCAGGCGCATACAAAATAAGTGATGATAAATGTCAGACCGGTGGCAAAGACGATATAATGACCTTTCTTGAGGAGAACAAATTTATTCTGGGTATTTGTTCCTTTAAACAACTGGGAGTTCTCCAAAAAGGCGGTAGATGTAGCGATTATCAGTAATACATACCGTAGGTCAGCCCTGATAAGACAGTCGACTGAAAGGAAACGGCAGTCGGCGAGATAATAGAGAAGTATGGCTGCAAAGCTGATAAAGAATGACACAAAAAGCCATTTGTTTCTGGTGGAACCTAAAATGATGTTGGAACCTACGATAATGGCCACAAAGAATATCAGTGTAACTATTGCAAAGTGACCTGCGGTAATGACGGTGCGGACATCGTTGGCGGTCCTGGTCTCGATGATCGGTTCCGAAAGGATACCGGGGTTTGCGACCTGGGGATTGCAGGTGACGACCAATACCAGATCCAGTTTTCCGTCCTCGGGGATCAGGGTAATGTAATCCGCAAATGCGTTCAGGTTGAAGACCGGAGTTCTGGCGCCGATACAGTCAATGAATTTGCCGTTGCAGTATACCCATGCTGTTCCGTTGAACTTATGGAAAGTAAGCGAAAGGGATTTTATTTCCTCATCACATTCGAAGTGACCGATATAAGCAGCGCTTATGCATTTCTCGTCATCGACAAGGAATCTCTGGTACGTAACATCAGTGTTGCCTGTATTCTGCCAGTCGGCTGAGTAATTGTAGTCAAACCAGCCCCTCCAGGTGTCGCGGATCCTGACGTTTTCGGCATATGCCCTGTGGGCTGTGAATACAGAAGAAAGCCACTGGTCACCGTCGCTTACGGTTCCGGCTGCCTTGGCAAGATCAAGGCTTGTCTCTGCCATCTCAGGGGTGATGTTTGGAACGAAAGTCCAGCCTTCGGTAACGTGGCTGCTGTAAGGTCCGTCCAGAACAAGGGCATTGCTCAAAATGAGATTACCCGTATCGGGATCGATATCAGGAGTTGAGTCAGTGGTGAAGGTGATACCGATACTTACGATACCTGCTGCCACGAGTGTAAGGATAAGCGCGAAAATAAACGCCAGCATAGTGCCGCCGAACGATCTGCCGTTAACTTCAGAATCCGAGAGCTTTAATCTTTCCAGTCTGCTGTGTTTATATTGTGCCATTTATCCAGGTATTTCCCCGAAAATATGAAGCGGGACTGATAATCAAGTCCCGCATTCTCTTATAATGTTTGTTTGATCTCAGAACTGTGTGTTCATACTGTTCTTTACCGGCGGATAAGCAAATGAATAACCAATGCCCCACTCGGTCTTTACGAAAGTGATCTCAGGCGCTATCTTCTCCATCTTCTTACGCAGATAGGAAATATTTACCATTACGAGGTGGTTGTCGCACGGAGAGTCATCGCCCCAGACATGAGAATAGATCCTTGTGAAAGGAACGATAACGTTAGGTGTCTCTGCCAGTAAGCAAAGGATGTCAAACTCACGGTTTGTAAGATGCAGGGGCTTCTCTTTGAGAGTTACCTCACGTGTCTTGATATTGATGCGGAGCGGCGGATACTCAACGAGGAATCCCTCACTCTTCATATTACGCTTGATGTGAACATTGATCCTGAGGCTTAACTCGGGAAGGGAATAAGGCTTGGTGATGTAATCATCAGCGCCTACCTTAAAACCGTTGATAACATCTTCCTGCTGGTCTTTTGCTGTGAGGAAGATGATCGGGCAGTCTGTATATTCCTTGATCTTGGGAGCAAGATCAAAGGCGCTTCCGTCAGGAAGCATAACATCTAAAACAATGCATGAAAAATTATGGAGCTTGATCTTTTCAAGCGCATCGGCACAATTGGTAGCCGTTACAACATCATATCCTTCGCTCTCGAGAAAATCGCGATTAAGAACAAGGATGTCACTGTCATCATCTACAAGAAATACTTTTTGTTTTGCCATTAGATACCTCCCGTTACAAATTATTGTCTTCAAATGTGTGCCGGATATCCGGACACCCGTTTTACAAACTTGTGATTTTTTGATTTTTACAAAATACAGTATACAGCACGTCAAAGCATTTTTATATAGTTAAACGCAATAAGTTACAAATAAATTTCAAAAGAACAAAATACATTATCTAAAACAAATAGAAAATATGTTCGTTTAATGCTATTATCGTCATTATGAAGCGTATTATTTTCCACATTGATCAGAACTGCTATTTTGCCTCGGTAGAGATGATATCCAGACCGGAATTAAGGAATGTTCCAATGGCTGTGGCAGGAGATGCCCAAGCCAGACACGGGATCATCCTTGCCAAGAATGAACCGGCAAAGAAGTACGGGATCAAGACTGCGGAAGCTATATGGCAGGCGAAGGCAAAGTGTCCCGATCTGGTCCTTGTTGACGCTCATCATGAAAAGTATGTGTTCTATTCAAAGAAGCTCCGTGAGATGTATTCGGAGTATACCGACAGAGTCGAGCCCTTCGGACTTGATGAATGCTGGCTTGATATGACTGATTCGGTCAGCGGATATAGTGAAGCAGAGGAGCTTGCCCTTGAGATAAGGAACAGGGTAAAAAGTGAATTCAAGCTCACCTGTTCGGTCGGAATAAGCTTCAACAAAGTATTTGCCAAACTCGGAAGCGATTACAAAAAACCGGATGCGACGACTGTCTTTACCGATGAAGACTGGAAGGAAAAGATATGGCCTTTGCCGGTGTCTGACCTTTTGTTTGTAGGCGGCAGGACCGCTGAAAAACTTTCAAAGATCAATATTAAAACGATAGGGGAGCTGGCTGATTCCGATGCGGGTTTTATCAGCCGTTATCTCGGGAAAGCCGGCATTGTCCTTTGGGAATATGCAAACGGGATTGATGATTCACCTGTTGCGGAATCAGGATATAAACGCATCCCTAAATCTGTCGGCAATTCCACTACGACCGCTGTAGATATGACTTCCGACAGAGAGATAGAGAAAACGCTTCATATGCTTTCGGAGAGTGTTGCCCAAAGACTCCGTAAACACATGTTAAAGGGAACTGTTGTCCAGATAACGGTCAGGGACTGCGATCTCGGTATTTATGAGAAGCAGAGGATGCTCTACAGACCCACTGATGATGCGAAAGAGATCTATTCGGCCGCCAGGCAGCTTTTCAGGGAGTCTTACGGATGGAATAAAGGCGTAAGGAGCATAGGCATCAGATGCACGAAGCTTGTAAGAGCGGACAGCGGAGAACAGATGTCGATTTTTACGGATGAGTTTGCGGATGAACGTGACAGCAGGCTTAATAAAGTAATAGACGATATCAACACCCGTTTCGGAGCGGGGGTTATTAAGAGCGCTGCGGAGGCGGAATATGAGCCGGGAAGAAAGAATGATGCTAAGATAATGTCAGATCCGTTTCACCCGGAGGACGATCCCAGATGATTACAGCCAACAGCTTTTTTCGCGATATGTTCGGACATAAGATGTACAAGGCATCGATATCTCTCAACGTTACCTGTCCGAACAGAGACGGAAGCAAAGGAACGGGAGGATGTATTTTCTGTTCTGAGGGAGGCTCAGGAGAATTCGCGGCAAGAAACTGTGATCCTGTTGCCAAACAGATAGAAGAGGCAATCGGCCGTGTCAGTTCCAAGGCCGGAAAAGAGGCAGGATATATTGCGTATTTCCAGAGTTTTACCAATACGTACTGCAGCCCGGATTATCTGGCGGAATGTCTGCTCGAAGCATCATCCTGTGAAGGGATTGAAGCGGTATCGATAGCGACAAGACCGGACTGCCTGGGTCCGGAGATATTGTCAGTGCTTGAACAGCAGGCCAAAAGGATGCCACTTTTTGTGGAGCTGGGTCTTCAGACCGCAAACGATGATACGGCGAAGCTGATAAACCGCTGTTATGATACGGACGAATACATTAAGGCTGTTGCAGTGCTCAAATCCATCGGAGCGAACGTGATCACCCACATCATATTCGGCCTTCCTGGAGAGTCGAGAGAAATGATGATGGATACCGTGAGGCTGTGCGCGGAGACCGGTAGCGACGGCTATAAATTCACCTGTCTTTACGTGCTTAAGAATACGCCTCTCGAAAGACTCTTCCTGGATAAAGAAGTTGAGATACTTGAGATGGAAGAGTATTTTGATATTGTAGAAGAGGCAGTCGGATTACTTCCTGAAAATGCAGTTATCCACAGATTTACCGGTGACGGCCCGAAGAAGAGCCTTATCGCACCGCTCTGGACCATGAATAAACGGCAGGTCATCAACTATATCAACCGGAGGTTCGGATTATGAAAAAATATGTGAAGCAGACAATGGATGCCGTGCGGAAATATATTGATCTCGAGATGAAGAATGCCCCGGTGGAAAAGACAAAGGAAGTCCTCGCCGAGTTTGAGACCAAGATCTCTTATTTTCAGCACGAGAGGCTTATCCATCTGATGGTCACTCTGGCATTTGCCGCTTTTCTGCTCTTTGAGATATTCAGTCTTTTCATCCTGCCGTCTTCGTTCTTATATGCAGGCATAATGCTGGTGCTCATTTTCTTCGGCCTTACTGTCGGATATATCATGCATTACTATTTTCTCGAAAACAGTGTCCAGCAGATGTATCACATGAGAGATGAGATCAGGGCGTTCTTAGATCCGGAAAAGGTGCTCTGATAAGTTGCCGGCAATTATCTTCTTCACCGGTTAAGGCAAGAAATCCGATAGTATGTTACAATTATGCCTTGTGTGGAGGGTGATTATGCCTACGATTGTCAAATACATACTGGTATTCTTTATTTCAATGGTTCCGATTATAGAGCTCCGCGGCGCGGTGCCGATCGGAACAGTGACATTGGGACTTGATTATCTGCCTACACTTATTATTTGTGTCATTGGCAATCTGATCCCCGTCCCGTTTATTTATCTGTTCGGCAGAAAGATCCTTGAGTGGGGAAGCAAGCTTAAGCACGGAAGCGGACTCTTTAAGTGGGTACTGAACAAGGGCGAGAAGGCAGGCAGAAAACTGACCAAGAATGCCAACAACTACGGACCTTTTATTGCTTTGATGCTCTTTGTCGGGATCCCGCTCCCGGGTACGGGTGCCTGGACAGGTACTCTTGCTGCATCTATGCTCGATCTGGATAAAAAGAAGAGTTCCGTAGCTGTTATGTGCGGTGTTATCATGGCCGGGATAATTATGCTCGTTATCAGTCTGCTTGCAAAAGCAGGCATTACTTCAATATCGGATTTATTCTGATTTGTAATCTAAAATACATATAAATATGAGCTTTTAAGCTATTGTTCATAAAATAGCAACACTTTGATATGCGAAGCATTGTGCATATTGCACAATCAAATGATTTTCATTTGGTATCTATGCGATATTGCTAACTTAGGAGTCCGCCATTATCATTAAGATAGCTCCAAGGAATACGGAAGCGATAACTTCCAATCCGAGGAAAGCCGCCCGAAGCAAAGGTCGGGAAGACGCAGGGAAGAACCAGAGTGGATAACACTTGTGGCGAAGCCGAGGAGACGAAGCCGGAGACAACAATCGAAGGTTGATACGGAGTCCGGGATCAGAGGCCAAGGGAGTGACGAGCGAGTGGTTGAAGGTGTCATAGACATACAAGCCACAGGTTGTAACAATTAGTTGATTCGGTATTCGGAACCGCGAGTAGGTGAGATGTCACCATCGACAGGAGAGAACCGGTGCCGCGGCAGATGTTACACCGGTTCGTGCAAACCGAGTAGCCGATATGGCTGTCGAACTGCAAAACGATACCGCAAGGTGGAGTTAGCAGACCTGAATCGAATAGCGTTAGATTCGGTGAATGGAGACATGAGTTGCACGGTGTGATTGAGAGTTGCAGCAGATCGATTAGTTGTAACGATATCACATAAAGCTCGGGTAGTTGTTAGAAAGGGCTTTTTGTTAGGAAGGAAGAGCGTAAGAAGATGAACGTGAATGCGTGATCTTTGCAGGTAGTCAAATTTGGTTCGTTGGAGCAAAATTAAGATCCCGGTGATTCAGGTCACCGGGATCTTTTCTTATGTTAGAATTGTCTTATTTTCGCTTGGGAATCTGGGCGATATAAGGAAGGTTTCTTCCTATCTCATCCCTGTCGAGACCGTAACCGGCAAGCCACTGGTCATTTATCTCAAAACCGTAGTATTTAACCGGAATGGTCATGAGAAGCCTGTCCGGGTTGAGAAGCATTGAACATAAAGTGATGTCTTTAGGCTTCTTCATATCAAGGTTCTGGATAATATAGGCAGTAGTTAGTCCTGTTCTGATAACATCTTCGACAACAAGAACATATTTGTCAGTAATATCGATGTCGATATCTTTAACTATCCGCACAATGCCTGTCTTGGATGTCGTGTCGGGAATGTTGGAGAATCCCACCATATCGATCTTTACCGGGAGGTCGATCGCTCTGGTCAGGTCAGAAAGGAAATAAAGGGAGCCTTTGATCACACCGATCACGACAAGCTCTTTTCCTTTGTAATCCTCGGTTATCTGACGCCCCAGTTCCTTAACCCTGTTGCGTATGGTATCCTCATCATAGACAACGCGCTCTGTTCTGAGAGCATCTTCGAGATTAGCCACTTAAATCCTCCTCAATTATTGCCTGCGGTACCGCCTGACAGTTTAAGGCGCTCAACGAGTTCGTTGAAGTCTTTTTTATATACGATACGGATATTTGTTCCGGGATAAAGATCCCTTACAAGACGCATCTTTTTGTTTTTCTTTGTTACATACTTCTGATCCATTGTGGTGAGTTCAAGATAGAGATTGAATCTCGGAAGATAGAAATCAGGTGATATGGCCATGGTAACATTACCTTCGGCATCCCACTCGACAGGGAATGTCTTGGGTTCATAGAGCCATTCGATGTTATAAAGGTCCAGGATCCTGGCAAATTCCTCTTCCGTCTCGTTCTTGAAGGATATATTGCGGGTCTGGTGATCAATAGTCCTTGCATTCTCATTAGACTCTGCAAGTCTGACCCTGATATCATGCTTTCTGGCTAGTTCGACGATAGCATCAACACATTCATCGACGCTCAGACGGTCAGTGTTAAGTATCAGATCAAACAGCTCAGGAGAAGTAATATCCTTGCCGTAAACAGTCTTTACAAACCGCTTATGTTTGCGGTCCCCTATATCGAGGACTTCGCTTGCCTCGTCAGCGGTGATCCGGTATTTGCGGGCGATTGTGTTAAGACGTGTTGTCTCGCTGGCGGTTACCCTGATATGAACAGCATTAGGATATCCGGAAAGAAGAACGCTTCCGCCAAGCCCTAAGATGATCAGATCCTTATCTTTGGATTCCGATGCAAGCGCGCGTACTCTTTCAACAAGGATATCCGCATATGTGCGGTTGCTGTCAGGAAGATTTGTCTCGAAAAATTTTGCGCTCTCATTGAGCCTTGCAAGAAGCCCGGGATTGATCTCTCCGAAAAAATTATCCAGGGCATATTTTCTTGAAATAACAACCGTTCCCAGGCGGCTGGCAAGAGCTTCAGCAATCTCATCTCCGAGACTTCCGTTCTGCCTTGAGATCGTGATAATCGCCATAATTCCTCCCAAACGGACGTTATAGACTAATTATACCCCAATAGTAATTGTGCTCAAAACGCGAAAATTTCTTAAAAAGTGCTATTTTTCAAAATTCGTGTTTGACTTTGAATAACCGATTGGTTATAATTGCTCGTGCTAAAGGATGCCATCTTAGCTCAGCTGGTAGAGCAGCTGATTTGTAATCAGCAGGTCGTGGGTTCGAGTCCCACAAATGGCTCCA
>CACYRM010000038.1 GCA_902776845.1 Oscillospiraceae bacterium | reverse complement strand
CAAAGCTTCTCCGATATTGGTCCAACCATGATTGGGTTTTGTTTCTCTCAACGTATCTACTACTGAATCCTTGTCAGCCTGTCCGTTTACAGCCTCAAGACTGTTTACCTCACGATTATGAGTGTCAAATACTACACATCCGAGATAATTGCCGGTATCAGCCAGAAGGAAGGCAAATTGCTCAACGGCATCATAACGGAATTCAGGTCCATCCGTCTTCGTCATTGAATCACTTGCATCCATAACAATAACGACATTGAATCGGTTAACACCACTTTCTTCCGTTGAATCATCTGCATTTACAACAAAACCGGTTAATAATACAGAGATTGCACACACCAGCGAGAACAACCTTTTAAACTTACCACTCATAACATCCGCTCCAATGAAAGTTATTTGTAATTGATAAATTATATTTTATTGACAATTATTATAATTTATCACCTTAGAATTGTAAAATACTTGTTAAATGTGCTTATGAAAGGCTGGATCCGCCGGTCCTTCGCCTTCTGCGCGCCGTCTGGATAACCAGCTGGCCCAAAGAAAGAGCCCATAGCAAAACAAACAGGAATCTTGGTGTGATCGAAGAATAAGCCTGACTGCTTACCTCCATAAACACGGCGGCAATGATACAAAGCACCGCAGAAACTATAAAAATAACCAATGATGGAATACCGCTCTCGGTATTGCTGGATATAAAGAATTTAAATCCGGACCAGACCACGCCGAGGATAACCAGGAAAAGGATCCTGAGGAATGCATAAACGCCATCATCCTGACTTACAAATCTGGAAGAAAGCAGATCTCTGGCCGTGGAATACGTTACAGCCTCTTCCATGATCTCATACAATTTGACCGTATCACTGCTGTCAATATAGATTCCGCCGGTCTTTTCCGCCAGATATCTGAGGAGATGGTTGGAATCCGGGAACGATACCGTGCTGATAGAAACGCCTTCGTCCCTGCATCTTTCGACAATCTTGCTCTTGCCGAATTCACTTGACTGGCCGTCACTGAGAAGAAGTATTCTCGGATTATCTCCGCCATCGAGCCTTCCGCTCTCCAGATCATCCAGAACACCTGACAAAGCTCCGATTATATCTGTGTTTCCCCACGAAGAAAACTCAAAATGATCGTTTGGGGAATATGTTGACATATCTTTTAACTGAGTAAGAACTGAAGTGAAACTGTAAACGGCATATTCCCTGTCGGAATCTTCCATTATGTCATGTATAGCTCTAACTCTCTTGTTCTGAGGATCAGTAGTGGCCATTGATCCCGAATCGTCTATTACAAAGATATAAGATGAGGATTCAATGCTCTTTTCCTTTCCCAGTTCGTATAAAAACTCAAATAACAGGGAAATACCAAAGAATGCGACAGCAACTCCCGCAGTTATCAATATGGGAACCATCAGATCACTCGAGGAAGATCCACCTCTTCCACCTCTGCCGCCTCTTCCGGAAGAACGGGGTGTCACACGGTTGGTCTGTGTTCTGCGGCGTTGACTCGTCCTTGAAGCCGTTTTAGCTGAAGCGCTTGACCTGCCTCTGCCGCCCCCGGAGTTCAGCGAGCCTGAGAAAATACTGATCAGGAAAAAAGCAACAAAGTAAATTATACCGAAGATCAGGAAGTACAAACCTATTGCAAGAGGACGCCACATATTGCCGACGGCCGCATTGTAGAACAATTCAGTGATAAAAAAGCAAATGATACCTAAAACAACTGTTATCAAAATGAATGCGATGATTAAAATAGGGTTGGTATCGCCGCTTGAAGCCCTGCCTGATCTTGAATTTCTGTTCATATTGTCAGCCCGCCCGTTAAATTAATATTTTTAATTATAGTCTTTAATCCGGCAATCACAATATCTATATTATTTTTGTTTTCATTTATTGCTTATAATTCCTGAAACTCAATGTTTTTCTTTATTTGCGGTATCCCGAGAAGCCAACCTGCGGTTCCCGAGATCACAAGAAGCACTGTTACAACAGTAATAGTTATCAGAGAACTGCCGGACAGCCTGAAAAGGCCATAAGATATGCCGCCCGTCACCAGTGCGGCAACCATCTCGGCGGCGAGGTTGAAGAAACAGTTCAGATTGCCGCGAAGAGCGGAAAGTTCATCCGACCATACAGTGTACGGCGAGACCGAATCCATTAAAATACCGATTACCGATGCCGTCAGAATACAGGCAAAGGATATCAGCAGATACAGCGGGAGGAAGACGGCATCCTTCAGATAGACAGTCACGGGAATTACCGCTGCCGCTACCGGAATATATGTGAATAACAGAGATATGAACAGTTTTGCTTTGATCTGGCTGCCGAGATCAGCCGGAAGGTATTTGAGCATGTCGATATGAACACCCTCGCGGGTGAAGGACGTGGATGCAATTGAATTAAGACCGGAGGCTATGAATGCTGCTGCAATGAAAACGGCAAACAGGATAACACGGCTTGAAGGGTCATTATTCTGAAGCTTATAGGAAAAGATCTTAATAAACTCGAGTTTGGGAGCTTCGATGATGAAGATCACGGCTGCAGCCGGCCATAGAAGATTGGCATAAACGCAGTTCATCCTGTATGTCATGGTCCTCATAAGCACCCTGATCTCTTTTATCACCAAAGACTTAAAGACGCTTCGGGTTTTATATACAGAAGCAGTTTTGCCTGAGGTCTTTTTATTCCCGGCAATAAAAGCCGCGAAAAGACCTTTCCGGTAGATCAGATGAGCTGTCAGAACGGAAATCAGATATAATCCGGCGATTATTCCAAGTGACGCGGCAAGCGGGATAACCGAATGTGTCCTTATGGCAAGCGTTGTCAGATAATTGGTCGGAAACAGGTAATTGCATACCGTTATAAAAGTGTTGTTGCTTAATACCAGGGAATCCAGATAATCCGATACGCTGATCCTGCCGTAACTTCTGAAGGAGAGCAGGAACAAAAGCGTAAATGCGATAAAAAGCGCAAGCGAGGAATAGAAATATATATCCGTCCGTTTAAATCTCTTAAGGACGAGCATCAGCACAAGAGCAATAACAGAACAGTATATCAACGGCACTAGAAGCGAACCGTAGAAGCCGACTACTGATGCCAGAATAGCAACCGGATTAAGAGCATTCGCTATACCCGTGTTTTTCGCTGCAGAAATAAAATAGCCTATATATATCGCAAACAGGATATTCGATGTCATGACATTCTCAGCTTTGAACGTGTGCCAGAATCTAGCAGAATAAAGCGATGCTGACGATACCGGCAGAGCAGTCAGGAATTGAAGGTCCGACGAGAAAAAAAGAACACTGAACATCAGCGGCATACCGAAGATCATGGCAAAAGCCGAGATGAGATCCAGTTCGGACAACAGTCCGTAAGAATTACCGTCAAAAACAAACAACAGATCTGTCAGGATGTAAGTAATATATCCGACAATTACGGACACAGGCACCATTATCCCGATAAACGCGGCAAGACCAAAACGGGTATAAAGTTTTTTCTTCTTCTCACCGTCCGGCTTAGGCATCTCAAGATTCGAGCCAAACGCTCTGTACAGTGCCCGAACCTTATTCATGATTCTTTCTCCGGACGGCCCGTAAGCTTAACGAAGATCTCTTCCAGCGTCATTCCGGGATTTACCAGCCTCAGATATTCAAGCGTTCCCTCGCTGATTATCTTTCCGTTATTGATTATCAGGATCCTGTCACAGAGCTGTTCGGCGACCTCCAGAACATGGGTTGAGAACAGAACGGCATTCCCGGCTTTGGCATGTTCCCTCATCATCTGTTTCAGTTCGAAAGCAGCGGCAGGATCAAGTCCCGTCATAGGTTCATCCAGGATCCATGCCGGAGGATCATGGATAAGGGCTGAGATCACCATAAGCTTCTGCCGCATTCCGTGTGAATATTCCCTCATCTGTGTGTTAAGGGCATCACTCATCCCGAAACGTTCCGAAAGGGAACCGATCTTCTCTTTCCTTCTCTCTACAGAGACATCATACATATCGGCGATGAAATTGAGATATTCAAGACCGGTAAGCTGAATCAGTATATCCGGATTATCAGCGACATACGCAAACGAACGCTTTGCCTTTATCGGCTCTTTATTAATGTCAAATCCGTTTATTACTGCTGTCCCGGATGTCGGCTTCAGGATTCCCGTAAGCATCTTTATGACTGTGGTCTTACCTGCTCCGTTCGGTCCCGCGAACCCTGCGATCTCACCGGCTTTGATGTTGAATGAGATATCATCCGTAGCCTTGTGACCGTTTCCATAGACCATTGTCAGGGATTTAGCTTCGATCATAGCCTTTATTCCTTTTGGATCTCTTTCAGCTGTTCCTCTTTCCTTATCTTCTTCAGATCATCATCATCCATGAATCTCGGGGCAGTCGAATAGACGACCTTCTGCTTCTTCTGGAACAGGAACCTCTGGACAGATTCCGTGATCCTCTGTTCCGCAACACCGAGCAAAACGCTCAGGATAATGACGCCTATGGCATAAGCCAAAAGATTGTTATATGTGCCGCCCAGATAGAAAGGTGATTCATCGAAGTTGTACGACAGGAATCTGAGAGCGGTAAGCGCCGCAAGATTCATAAGATAAGTATGAAGTGAATATTTTCCGAAGAATTGGGTTACGGGATTTACAACGTGGTATTTCATCATGAAGATGAATACAGTGAACGGTACAACAAACATCAGCGGGATCTGGCAGAAATACGTTGCGATCTTCTCTCTTATCGCGGGGCCATAGCCTTCCCACTCTGTCCAGTAACCGAAATGCGACTGGCCGTATTCCGAAACACCGTACAGGAAAACGGTGATAAGCAGCAGGATAAAGAATTTGAAAGCGTAATTCTTTTTGAAGAAAGGCACGATCTTTTTCTCGTATGTAGCGAAAATAAGACCCGTCAGGAATGCCGGCATTGAATTGACCCACCACTCACCGTGGAACCAGAAGATCTTCTCATCCATCCACCATTTGGCATTCATATAGCCTTCTTCCGTCATCCACCACTGAGGTTCACCTGCCCACCATGCGAAATGTCCTGCTACACATGTTCCGATACCCAGTGCGATCATAAACAGCAGGATGACCGCAAAGCAGACCTTGCGGTTGCTGAAAAGCTTGAAACAGATGAAGAACACAAGATAAAGCAAAGTCAGCACTATAGGGAACCACGCATATACGTTCATCATGGTAATGCCCGAAAGGTTTGTGACCCACTGAAGTTTTTCGCGCGGCATCTTGGCAATGAATATTAAAAGACCGTAGATCAGCACGTCAACATAATAAGGAACAACGATAGCCTTGATGACCCTTTTCTTTACAAAGCCATTAAGATAGTCTTTCTTGCTGTCATAACTCTTGATAAGACCGTAACCTGAGCAGAAAAAGAATATCGCGACAAAATAAGCGCCGGCATTAACAAACGGAGTCAGAACGCCTGATTCCTGAAATGTCCACTCCTGTGAAATGTGATGGAGAATTACGCCTATGGCAGCCAGGCCGCGGACTGATTTCATTACTTCAAGACTGGTGAAATCATCATTGTATTCATTTTTCCTGAAGAACTTGTTGGAACCGCCCCTGATCAGGACATAGACAAAAAACAGACACACCAAACGGTCCAACACTCTCCAAATTGAAATACCTGCCAAAAAATCAAACATAAACTCCTCACCCCTGTACTATCTGTCGTTTAAATCCCGCTTACGGAATGCTTCTCTTCCCTGCGTTCCTTCCTTATCTGTCTCCTGAGTCTGGCTTCATCTTTGTCCCTGAGAAGGAAAAAGTATACGAGCCAGGCTATAATACCGTATATGATCAAAAGGATAACGCTTGCAGCCGACGCTCTGTCATAAGCGTAAGAACCGAGGAAAGCCTGGTTCTCAAGATACTGCATCAGCGTAAGATTCCTTCTGAATGTGTCGAAAAGTCCGAATACACTCGGGATGTCGATCATACCGAGTCCGTCAACAATGGTAACTACCGTAATGAAGAACATCATGGGACGCATGCACGGGATAGTTACGCGGAAGAATGTCTGGATCCTGTTTGCGCCGTCTATCTCGGCAGCTTCAAAGATCTCGACCGGAATGCCTGTGATACCTGCTATAGCATAGATAACGGTAATGCCGAACTGGAAGAAAACTGTTACCACTATTATCAGAAACTGAACCGATGAGAATATCTCCATGTCTTCGGGCATGATCCCGAATCCGTTCATCATGGAGGCCATCAGAAACATTCCGGCACCTACCTGGATTATTCCGATCATTTCCCATATCGTTCCGGGTACGAGCTTCGGGAAAAAGAAAGCTGTCTTAAAGAGTATCCTTCCCTTCATCTTTATCCTTCTGTCAGTCAGCATAACTGCCAGCCAGAATGCCAGGATCCACTGCGGGACTGTCTCGCCTATCCAGAACAAAAATGTATTGCGGAAAGCATCGTGGAAAGAACGCGAACCGAATATCTCCACAAAATTCTTATACCACGGCTGCCCTATCAGCGGCAGAAACTGCGGATGGGTATTGCCGGCATGCTTGAGATAACAAAAAGCATAATAAACGGTACTTGCCAGGGGCCAGAAGTGAAATACAAGGAAAATCAGCAGAAAAGGGATAATGAAAATGTATCCCCACTTAGAATAGCGCTTCTCAAGCTGAATCTTCTTCCCCATAATGCCCCGTCTTTTACGGCTTGTCTCAAGCCTTGCATATAATTAATTTATTATATCAAAATAATCAGAAAAATCGCCGTAGACTTCGACTAATAATTTCTGTATCCTCATTAAAGGGATAAACCAAGGCTCCGGGCTTTGGACAACAGGAATGCGAGGTGTACCGGTACGGGCGATATGAATATTTCCGAACCTTCAATAAAGAAGAAGGACACAGTTCTTAAAGCGGTCGCTTATATCATTTCGATCGGCTTATCGCTTCTGACGACTTATCCTTTTATTCTCATGCTCATCGGCCAGTTCAGGGAACCTGAGGGTCCGGGATTCGATACCGCCGCCAGGTCTTTGGAAAGCATAGTCAGGTACTGGAAAAATTTTGTCCTGTTCTTTGATTCCGGTGCTTTTTCCGGATTCAGGAATTCGGTTATTGTCAGTGTATTAGGCACTGTTTTCTGCATGTATGTCTCATCACTTACCGCTTATGCCATTACCGCCTATGAATGGAAGTTAAGAGAAGCATTTGACAAGATGATCCTTATCGTCGTCATGCTCCCCTCCACGGTCGCAACTGTAGGATACTATCAGCTGGTCTATAAGTTCCATCTGATCAATATGCTTTCCATGCTGATATTGCCGGCCATAGCCTCCCCCCTGACCGTTCTGTTTATGAGGTTATACCTGAAGGCCACTTTTTCCAGAGCGATGGTCGAATCTGCCAGATTAGACGGCGCGGGAGAGTTCCGGATCTTCAATCAGATAATACTTCCGCTTCTTAAGCCGGCTATTGCCACCCAGGCTATCTTCTGCTTTGTAACAAGCTGGCACAACGACTTTGTCCCCCGGATAATCCTTATAGACGGCGCGAAAAAGACTCTCCCTCTCGTCTCGGGAGATAATTCACTGCTCCTGTCATTCCTTCCTCCGATACTGGTCTACGCCTTCCTGTCGAAACACATAGTCGAAGGCGTAGCTTTGGGCGGAGAGAAAATATGAGCTTTGTTTTAACGTAAGAAAACTATATTGATACGCTGCCATTTTTCGTAAGTTCCCAGAAGCTGACCGCGCTTGCCGCAGCCACATTCAGGGAATCAACGCCGTGAAACATCGGGATCCTGACACGGTAATCACTGGTATCTATGACTTCTTTGGGCAGTCCGGTCCCTTCCGTGCCGAGCAGTACAGCTATCCTCTCATTTGCACGGATCTCATCATTGTCAACGCTGACTGAATCATCAGCCAATGCCATAGCCACAGTCTTATATCCGTAAGAACCTATCAGCTTCATCAGCACGGAATACTCCGAATCATCAAGTGATGCCTGTGCCCAGGGGATCTGGAAAACAGTACCCATACTGACTCTTGCGGTGCGTCTGGTAAGAGGATCGACAGAAGAATGCGTAAGCAGGACTCCGTCCATACCGAGGGCGGCTGCCGATCTGAAGATCGCACCTACATTTACAGGGTTAACAACATCAACCAGGACAGCTATACGTCTTTTGTCCTTAAGGAAATCATTGACATTATTCTCCGTTTTTCTTTTAAACAGCGTCCAAAGACCGCGGACAAGTTTATGCCCGGTCATATTGATCACGACTTCACGGTCAGAGGTATAAACCGGAATTGAATCAAGTATTTCCCTTCCGAAGCGTTTTTCGATCTCATCGATAACAGGACCTGCTTCAACATCCATCCGTCCGTTCTCCACAAGCATGGAGAACGGTTCATAACCGGCCTCCAAAGCTCTAAGGCTTACATTGGCGCTTTCCGTCAGGAACATTCCCTCTTCACGCAGCTGCCTCTCGGTAGCTCTGGCGAAGAAATCCATCTCCGGCGCATTAAAGTCTTGTATATCGGTCAGATTCATAATCAGTACTTGAAAAACATCTCCTGTATCTCTGATACATCCTTCGTCTTTGTAAGTGCGAGCCGGAGCAGTACTGCGGCTTTCTGAGGCGGAAGATTGTCAGCGGCGACCGTGCCGTCGCAAAGAAGGTTTGCCGGTATGATTATTCCGTCACCGATACGCGAACTGATCACAACGGGGATCTTCAGACTGTTGATCACTTCTATATATCCTTCACTGAATTCACCGGCACCCGCACCTGCTATAACAATACCATCAGAATGCTCGGCTGCATATCTCAGTATACCCGGATCCATATCAACGGAAAAATAGATTACAGATACTTTAGGCAAAGAATCAAGCGCGGATACATCGAACTCTGTTGCTGTAGTGTGGCACTTGACCGACTCTTCATAGAAATAAACAGCTCCGTCCCTGACAACACCGCAGGCGCCCGTCTCACCTGCAGAAATTGCCATAACATCATAAGTACTCGTCTTTGTTACCGAACGTGCCGTGAAGATAAGATCAGAAAAAACGACCAGAACTCCTTTGCCAACCGCCTCGTCAGATGCGGCAACACACACTGATTCATAGAGATTCATAGGACCGTCGGCAGAGATGGATGTGGATGGTCTCATAGAACCGGTGATAACGACAGGTTTATCCGTCTTAACGGTAAGATTGAGGAAATAAGCAGTCTCCTCCATGGTGTCAGTTCCGTGGGTAATAACAAAACCGGATATATCAGGATCTTTGGAAAGCTCGTTGATCCTGTTTGCAAGTTCGATCCAGACTGAAGCGGTAATATCATCTGAATTAACATTACAGACCTGTATCGCCTCGATCGGAGCAACGTCAGCTAATTCAGGGACAGCACTGATGAGATCTTCGGCAGTCAGTGTGCCGGGTCTGTAACCCGCGCTCTTTCCGGCATCGCCTACTCCCGCTATTGTCCCTCCGGTCGCCAGGATAACAACCTTGCCCGCAGGAACAGGTTCCTGTACGGCAGTTGTCTCAGCCGTTGCCGTCTCTTCGGATATTACCGTGGTTTCAGTAACTGTTGTTTCCGCAGATGAAGTGTCAACTGCTGTGGATTCAGCCGGAGCTGAAGTACCGTTTGTCTCTTCAGATATCTCTGTTACTTCCGTTGATGATGTCGCGGGATTGCTTTCAAAAGTTATAAGTGAACATCCCGATAATGCAATTGTGCCTGCAACGATCAATGCGATAACTGCTCTTTTCATTTTTGCCTCCGATTACTGACTGTTCATTGCTGTGTGTTCGATCAAAAACAGATCTGTTATATGAAATCAGTTTACAACAGGTTCATCTGTAACATATTAAGTTGAAATAACTATTGTGTAAACTAAATTGTGCGAAGGACCAGGAATCATCAAAAAAGCACAGTAAAGCAGTGTCAGATGTGTGATCAAAAACAGAGTTTACATAAATGTAAAGGAGTGTTAATTCTCACTTTTTTCAAGTATATTAAACTTAATATATAAACCGGAAATGAGCGGGGTTCTTTCCTTAAAGATGATTGGTGTTCGGGTGATCTGATATGTTTATGATGATTCTAAAAATGTCCGCAGTAACTGCAGGTAATATATTATTTTCTTTTGTTCTCTGGAAGTTTTTAAAGAACAGAAAAATGAATTGGGGCTACAGGATCATGCTTGCTGTCATCTTCGGCGGCTTCGCTGTACTGGCAACACATTTCGGTGTTGATTTCAAGGATATGATGATCAACGTCAGAGATCTTGCGCCGCTTACCGCAGGCCTGTTCTTTGATCCTGTTGCAGGTGTTATAGCCGGTTTTATAGGCGGTATCGAAAGGTACATAGCGGGAACATTTTATGGTGTCGGTACTTATACCAGAATAGCCTGTTCTGTTTCCACCTGTTTATCGGGAATAGTGGCGGCGTTGTTACGGACTGTTATCTTCAAGGGAAAGAAACCCTCAATGGTGTTCTCGTACTTTATCGGTTCCACAATGGAAGTATTCCATATGTATGTTGTATTCATTTCCCACAGAAGCGATATGAATATGGCTTACTACGTCGTAAAGACATGTGCGCCGGCAATGATTATCTTTACAGGCATCGGCCTTGCTCTTATCTCACTGCTGATAAGGATCGATGCCGGTGAATGGACAAATCCCAGGACCATGAGACGTTCCCAGAACATAAAGGTTTCCCAGAGATTCCAGTTCTGGCTCTTCCTGATAACAACGCTTGTGCTCATTTCAAACCTCGTACTTGTATATGTCCTTCAGACGCAGGTTGCCGAACAGAAAAGCGACGCCATTCTTCTTCATGCATCAGAGAACATCTGTGATACATATAACAACTCTGACGGCAGGAATTTCTCATCAATGGATTTTATTGTCGGTGAGAACGGCAGTTATATTCTTTTCGACAAAGAAGGTTATATCCTTTCAGGTGACCACCCGGGCAGCAGACTTGATCCGCGCATGACAGAGGATTCCTGGAACCGTCCGGACAACGAGGGTTACACCAATGATCTTTTCGGCAGCAAATGCAGATGTGTTTTAAAAACAACGGCTAACGGGAATCTGCTGATGGTTTACCTGACAAATGATGAAGTTTATAAGGACCGCAACCATACAGTATATGAGACAGTCCTCGCGGATATTCTTCTGTTCACCGTAATCTATATTCTGATCTCCGTACTTGTACAGAAGATCGTCGTAAACAATCTCGAAATGGTCAACAAATCGCTCCGGAAGATCACCAACGGCAACCTCAACGAGGTGGTTTCCGTTTATTCCTCTTCGGAATTCGCTTCCCTGTCAAACGATATAAACCAGACCGTGGACGTATTGAAAACATATATCGATGAAGCCGAGAAAAGGATAGAGCAGGAACTTGAATTCGCAAAAAGCATTCAGGAATCAGCCCTGCCGCATAACTTTGTTTTCCCGAGAGATGATCTTGAGATCTTCGCATCCATGGATCCTGCCAAGGAAGTAGGCGGAGACTTCTATGACTTCTTCTTTGTTGACGCCAACAAGATATGTCTCGTAATCGCTGACGTATCCGGAAAGGGAATCCCCGCTTCCCTGTTCATGATGAAGAGCAAAGCGATCATAAGAGGCTATGCGGAATCAGGCAAGAGCCCTTCGGAGATATTCAGACTGGCTAACAACGGTTTGTGCGATGGTAATGATGCGGATATGTTTGTGACAGTATGGATCGGAATCGTGGATCTCGAGACAGGTCACATGGTGTGCTCAAACGCCGGACACGAATATCCGGTTATCAAACACGCCGGCGGCAATTACGGGCTTTATAAGCAAAAGCATAATTTCGCACTTGCAGTCTTCCGTGACGCAAAATTCAGGGAATATGAACTGGATCTTGAGCCTGGAGATTCCCTGTTTGTTTACACCGACGGAATACCCGAAGCCATCAATGAATCAAAGGAAGAATACGGCACAGCCCGTCTTGTTGATGTATTGAACAGGTATAAAGATCTTTCTCAGCAGAATATACTGAAATACACCAGACGCGACATTGAATACTTTGTTGGTGGAGAAGAACAGTTTGATGACGTAACAATGCTGGGCTTTAAGTATAACGGTCACTCAAACTGATCCTCAGACATCAAAATCCTTATAATCAGGGTTAAGCCTCATAAGAACTTCCCTGACCTCAGGAAGCGAATCAACAAGCGCTTCCACACACTTGGGATCAAACTGAAGACCTTTTCCTTCCTCGATCATCTTCACCGCTTTGGAAAGCGGGAAAGCGGGTTTATATATACGGGGCGATGTCAGGGCATCAAACACATCCGCAACTGCCATTACACGCGCAGACAACGGTATCTCCTCACCCTTAAGGCCCTCCGGATATCCTTTTCCGTCCCAGCGTTCATGGTGGTACGCAGCCATATTTCTGGCTTCTCTCAGATAGTTTTCTCCTTCGACATCACGGATCGCTTTGTCTATTATCTCCCTGCCGGCAGTGGTATGCGTCTTCATGATCTCATATTCTTCATCCGTCAGTTTCTCCGTCTTATTGAGCACCGCGTCCGGAATAGTAAGCTTCCCGACATCATGCAGCGGAGCGGATTTAACAACACCGTCCATATACCGGGGTGTCAGAAGATCTTTGTAATAGTTTTTGCGGCGAAGTCCCTCGAGGATTATCTTCACATATGCCGCAGTCTTTTGAATATGTGCTCCGGTATCGGAATCACGGACTTCCACCATATCCGCCATAAGCACCATAAGTCCATTCTGCATCTTTAAGATGTTCTCATTATACCGGCGGATATCACGCAGCTGTCCGGCAATGTCGGTCTCCATCTTACTGACAGTCTTATAGAGATCGCCGATCTCATTTTTCGACTGGATATTCATACGTTCAAGTCTTTCCGCGCTCTCATCCATCGCATCCTGATCACCGATATTCTTTATAAAATCCTTGGCAGCTTCGGTAACACCGGTAATTGGATAAATGACTGAGCGTTCGATCTTTGCCAACAGGATCGTTATAGCGACCAGTGTAAAGACAGCGACGACAATCACGATCGAACGGATATAACGGTTAAGTTCAATGTTGATATCGTTTATGTCGATCTCGACACACAAAAGACCGGCAGGGTTTCCTGCGCTGTCAAAGATAACCCTGTATCCGTTGAGCATATGTCCGTATTCATCGGAATAGCCGTCAATGACAGCACTCTCCGCCTGTCTGTTCCTTACGGCTTCCTGAAGGATAAGTATCGTCTCGTCTTCAAAACTTCCGGACTCACATGGTGTACCGAGATAAGTATATTTGCTTCCGCCGGCCAGCTCTTCGGCGGTCTTCGTATTGATCGCATAGGTCAGGCTGTGGATATCATCAATATCATCAAAATATATGGCATAAAGATACTCGATATCCGAGTTCTCCTTGATCTTATTCAGGTCCTCTCTCATCCTCTCGTATCCTTCAGTCATTTCACGGGCTGATATCATATCGCCGAAGGCATACTCTGAAGAAACAGTGTATGCATAATCAAGCACAGTCGTCGCATATTTCTCGTAGTTCTTATTAACATTCTTCTCGAAAAGACGGTATCCGCCGAATACGACCATTACCGTAAGCACAAGAATAGTAACGGCAGAGTATAATGCCGTGATGACTTTTATGCTTAATCCCTTGTATCGCTTAACCTTCATATTTAATTCCCTAAATTCCTTCACGTGATGTCGTACAGAAACACTTCCGATATCTCATGATCATAGCCATCATAAAAACCCTGCGGCATGCCGAGAACGATCCTTGCGCCTCTGTTATAGAGCAAAAGCAGTCTGCCGTTCTTCCTGTCAAAAGTAAGACCTTCTATCTCGCCCTGAAAGGTAACATCATCAAATGTTCTCTCAAGCGTTACAATGCAGGCGGTATCTCCGTCTTTTATCACAGTCCTGTACAGATGATCAGGTTCTTTGTCATCTGCCGTCCCGTCATCTGCGGTTATATAAATGCACCCTTTATAATACGCGATTCCCTGTATCCACTGTGGCGGCATCTGCATATGCACTTTGCCGAGATATCTTCCGGTCTCAAGATCATATTTGTAAAGATATCTTCCGCTCTCTTCCCCTACCCATGAACACATCCATACTGTCTTTTTGTCAGTGTCTATCGCAATGCCGGAACACTCAAGCTGCCCGCTTGCCTCCTCAAAAGGGAACGTTCTTTTCAATGTCAGGGTATCAGCATCATAGACTGCGATCTGTATATCTGTTCCGACACCGTCCATGAAATACTCCGCACCGATATACAGCTCATTGTTGTACACATCTATATCGCCTATATGATTTACCAAGGTCTCATACCCTTCAAAGGGAGATTCATTGAGTGCTATCAGATTCCAGTCCTTATCGTATTTCGCTAGTGTCGCGGAACCGCTGACCCAATAATATTCGCCATCGGAACAGACACCCTGTCTGCCTTTTACCTCGACAGAATCTTTTAGTGTATACGCATTTGCAGGAAGCATGACAGCTCTGTCATTCTCGGGTCTTCCGCCGGCACCGTTTTCAGCAGAGCATCCGGATGCCGAGCAAATCAGCATACACGCTCCCAAAGCACAGAGGAAGGATCTTCGTAAATATGTAAGACCGGAACTGTTCATATTGTCATCTCCTTAAGGACTGAGCGTCTGACATATGGAAGCAGCCTGAGAGTTACATTACCTTCTCAACACTTGAATCAAGTTCGGATAAGACTTTTACTATAAAATCCTTAGGCTGGTTCTGTCCTTCCTCAACCCATCTCGAAAGGATAGCGATACAGCCCTGTGAACGGTAACTGGTCTGATATGAGAGCTTAATGTTCTTGATATCCGTACCCTTCTTCTCAGCTTCGATCTTCTGAAGAAGTCCTTCAAGAAGCTTTTCGAATTTGATCCTGAGCTGCGAAGGAGCATAGGAACTGAATACCATCTTGAAAACATTGCTGTTCTTATCAACATAATTAACGAGCTTATCGAAAAAGTCTTTGCTTCTCAGATCCTGCATATCAAGAACGAGCATGCCCCACTCTATAAGGATATCCTGCTCAAGCTTGTCGTAGAGGTCATACACATCAAGGAAATGCTTATAAAATGTTGTCCTGTTGATATCCGCCGTATCGGATATCTCCTGAACAGTAACCTTGTGAAGTTCCTTTTGTGTAAGCAGATCTATAAAGACATTATAGATTGCTTTTCTGGTCTTCAGTGTTCTGCGGTCGGTTTTCTTCTCTTCCATTTTCAATACTCTCCTTTTATGTAGCTGCAACTCTTAATCTGCGTTATCAAGTCTCTGACGTTCCACGAGTTCTGCGAAATATCCGTTTTTGGCGATCAGTTCATCGTAAGTTCCGTCCTCCGCGATCCGTCCTTCATCTATGACAAGGATACGGTCACAGTGTTTGATGGTTGAAAGTCTGTGCGCGATAACGATACGTGTGCATCCCATAGAATCCAGCGCGTCACTGACCTGCTTCTGTGTCCTGTTGTCCAATGCGCTTGTCGCCTCATCAAACATCAGGAGCTTTGGCTTGGGAGCAATCGCGCGGGCGATCATGAGACGCTGGCGCTGACCTCCGGAGATGCCTCCCTGACCTTCGGCAATAATCGTATTCATGCCCATAGGCATCGTTCTGATGTCATCCGCGATACCTGCCTTTTCAGCCGCTTCCCATGCCACGTCAAGCGTCAGTTCCGGAGCCGTTATGACTATGTTCGAATAAATGTCACCCTGGAAAAGACCCGCATTCTGCATGACCGTTCCGATCTTTTTCCTGAGGGAAGGAAGATCCAGCGAATTAATATCCTTACCGTCGTATCTGACCGTGCCTTTCTCAGGCTTCTCGAATCCCAGAAGAAGTCTCATGAGAGTCGACTTTCCGCACCCGGTCTTGCCGACGATCGCAACATATTCTCCGGGCTTGATCTTAACTCCCTGTTGTCTGAAGTCTCGGGTTCGGTCTTCAGGAAGGGCTCAGCCATCTCGAGTATAGGTCTTATCCTTGCGGCGGAAAGAGCCATGCCGGAGAGTGTCATAAATGCGCCTGAGAGCATACCGTATGCGGCCGTGAAAGCAAAATAGGACGACTGCCCGATGCCGCTCTTAACCGCGAGATAATAGAGCACTATGTTGGATACCAGGGTTATCGCGGTGTTGATCACTCCGTTGATCTTGATAAATACAGGAGGATTGTAAACGAGCTCCGCTCCTTCAGCGAAAAGATCAAGCCACTTTGCGAAGATCCTCTTCTCAGCACCTGCGAGTTTGATCTTCTGAATGCCTGTGATCATGGAATAGGACATGCCTGATTCCCTGGCCTGATGTTCCATGATTTTCTTGTTTATCCTTATCTGGACTATCGTGGATATTGTCGAGAACACTACAGTTATCAGGATAATGATTATCGAAGGGATAA
>CACYRM010000037.1 GCA_902776845.1 Oscillospiraceae bacterium | reverse complement strand
GCTAAAGGATAATAACAGTCATATGTTGTATAACATCTGTTCTCATCCTCGATCAAAAACTCCATTCTTTCACAGATTGCGGCTCCTGCTCTGGGATAATAAACAGTAAAACTATCATCATCGATATCGCCTGCAGAAATAAAACCGCTGTAATGGGCTGTTGTAAAAGGAATATTGCTTCCCCTGTAGAACGCAACGCTTTCGATATCAGCACCGTCCTGATTTAAAGTTACGCTTATGATCTCCTCATCAGGATCTATACGGAAGAATGTCGTATCTTTCTTTATCACGACAAGACATGACACAAAAAGCAGGATCAGGACAGCAACAGAATAAGCATATCTGTGTTTATATAATTCAGAACTGTGCATCAGCAGATTATTAGCAAGAATACTGAGCGCGGCACATGCGGCCATAATGATCAGCAGCTTCCAGTCAGGAGCACCGATAAAACCTATAAATGAGGCTCTTGTTGCACCCGGGGATTTCGTATGCAAAAGGAACGATGCCATAACAGCGGTAATTGAAACAATAGCCAATACCCAGGATAGTTTCCTGCTGATTATTTTGTCAAAGACTTCCCTGTCCGAAGGAACATAGATAGGTTTATGGTCTTTATCGCGCTTAGTCAGAGCAAACACCGTATTCCTGTACATTCTGATAAACAGATATTCAAATATACCTATAACGATCGCCGTCTCAGTCCGTCCGGTCGAGACAAGGATATCTAGAGCAACAAGATTAACAAAGCCAAGATCAATGTTATCCTTTTTCGCCCAAATAATGAAAAAGACAAGAAGCAATAAGAAATTGAATGTGAAGTAATGACGGTAAAGAACTGCGCACAGCACATAGAGCATAAAAATGGTCTTAATGTACTTCAGTTCAGTACGTATTTTTTTACCGGAATCAGCGTCCAGAAGATTAATACTGACCGCATAATTTGTCACCACAAAATATACACAAAATACAACTGCTGCAGGAATCATTATAGCCAGCGAGAACATGATATCAGTAAATCTTCTTACATTTTCCCATCTGAGAAGATCCGGCTCTGCACAGCACAAAAAAGCAAACGCAACGGACATAAGAAGCATGACCGGGTTGGTTATTTTCTTGTATTTTTTTGCGCATATTACTTTCTGTTCATCTTTAAAGCCGGATTCCGAATATGCGTTATCTGATATCTTCAGAAATACACAGTATGCAAAAATGAAAACAGCATATACAACAAGATACTTCAGACCGTTATTTGAAATAAAGAATCCGCCCCGCCTGTGGAAAAGACACAATGCTATCGCAAAGCCGCATAAAGAAAAACCGATCACGGTGCTTTTTAATGATTTAAAAAACAGGAACAAAATACCCGGAACAATTATGATCACGGCCAATACGACAAGACTGAAAATATTCCTGGTGTACTTGAACAGATCTCTTATACTGCCGACGATAGAAATAATATTCTTCAGGAACAGGAAAAACAGAGTAATTACATAAAAGAAAAATGAACACTGGGAAATGGTTGCATAGCTTGAATCTGTTAAAAAGAAGAACAGGAAAAACAAACCTGCAGGTAATACTATTGCAGCAATCAAACCTATAACCGTAAAATCATAAACCGCAAAAACGATCAGACAGTACAGATAGAAAACAAGGAACGCGAGCATCTTAAAAGCAGAATCACCTTCTGTTAAGCTGCTGGCACGGATTGCGGGTTTGATCTTTTTTCTTGAGACGGAATCACTTAACATAGCAGCAGATCCCTCAGAATAACAACCGGACAATTACAAAGCACATAAGCAAAACGAATATAAGGAATAGTATCAAAGCCTTGGATGTGTGAGGCATCTTTTTGTGGAAGAAAAATCCGCCGCCAAGGATAATACCCTGAAGGACCAGTGTAACTATTCCGTATACTATCTGCCCGGAATAATATGAAAAGCTTGGAATAATGCAGACGAGCAAAAATGTAAGGATCCACATTATCGATCCAAAGATGAGCATCGTTTTATTGTATTGTCTGAAATTCATCAGACTTATAATATTCTCCCTGTCTTTCTCGGAGAGGGCATCTATACCGCATGAAGAATAATAATCATAGGCCTTTTCCCAATGTCCCGGACCGAGATCAAAATAATATCTTCCCAGATATAATGATGCTTCCCCACATCCGAGGAGTGACGCGGTTCTGATATCCTCTAAAGCATTCTCATTAGTGTCATCTGCATCAGCATCTTCTTTCAGGGTTTCAAGCTGATTCTTGCCTTTCAGATAATAAGCCATAGGTATACCCATTGAGATCAGACCTTCAAAAGAAGCCGAATTGGTTCCGTCCGTGTCAAGAATACTCTTATAAGAGCTGTATGGGTAATAGAATGCTTTATTGCCATGATCGATCCTGGCAAGATCGGAATCCTTATCAGTAAAAGACAAAGGATATAAAATACCCCTTGATTCAAACACAACAGAAAGATACTCAAGGATCAAAAACTTCAGAAGCCCCGTCTGTTCATAAGCATTAACAACAAACGCATCCAGTACAACTCTGTCAATATTTCCGGATGAAGCATCATCCAGCATCTTGTTAAAACCGGGAACAGAAACTATCAGACTGAAACGGCCGATATCGATCTCGGGAACATTATTTGAGACCAGAAATGATCTTAAAGCTGTTACATCCCTAAGAATTGAACTGTCTTCCAAATTCGATTTGCTGATGGCATTAATGAATTCCTGAGAAATATCATAATTGAATCTTTTGCTGGGATTACTAATGCGTATTCTTTCCAATACTTCTCTTAAGACCTGCATGTTAATTCTCCGGTAATATTAATTTTGTTTTCCTGCTTTCGTTGATCCAACCGTATTCATCAAAACAATTAAGCCAGTCATTCAGTGACGGCGCATAAGAATCTGTATTAGATCTGGTAGCATTCTCATAACTCAATGTCTCTATGAAGTACCGTTTCATCTTTTCCGGAGCTTCGTTAAAGAGATCTATTACAGCAGAGTCAGCCGCTAACAGACCAAGTTTATTAGTATTATTTTTCTCATCCTTATCGAAAACAAAATACGGAGTCATTAATCGCTCTTTAGCTATTCTGTAATGCTGAAGGAGCGTCGCATCATCCTCAAAAGTTGAGCTTCCGGCATAAGCATTTCTGCCGAACATCAGATAAAACAGCATTGAACAGACGCTGAAAAGGAAAGCCTGTTCATCTGCTATGATCATCTCATCATGTGCCATGAAAAAAGGATCCGCAAAATCAGCCTCGATCTCTTTCGGCTCTTCTATCATGAACATCTCGTCTTTTTCATATTCATTCCGGCCATAGATCAGATTGGAAAAATCCAGAAAAACGCATGACTCGGGACCCGTATTATCAATAGTAAATCTCGGCAGCGAGATATCATAATAGATATAGCCTGCGTCATATATACCCTTCAATGCAGTAACTATCTCGATCAACAGTTTCTTGATAACAGGGTTCTTGTAATTCAGCCTTTCTGTTGCTGGGCCCAGGCTGTTCTTGTAATAATCCACTATAGTACGTGCAGTAAGATTAAACTCAGCCAAGTCGTTAAAATAAGGAAAGAGCAACGCAAAATTACTTACATCGATCTTGTTGGAATCATCCCTGGCATCATGATGCCTGGACACCGTCATGGCCTTTCCCTCCATGTCCAGTATCTGCTGGGAAACATCAACGATGTCAGCCGGCCACGCTATGTTGAAAAAATCAGGTTTATTCTCGATCAAATAAAAGTAATGCCTGTATACGCCTATATCCTTAGTAGTATAGTCATCATCTATATAACGGATTCTCTTAACCCAGTAATAGAATTTCTTATTCAGCGTTTTAACTACAGGACAATACTTCCCTTTATCGATCAGTGTCTTCAGGTCAGTCTCATCAAGCCTCTCATAAAACTTATATTGAGAGCCTCCGCTGAACATACTGAAACAATACTCGTCTGAAGTTATCTTTTTGCCAAACATAGATGATCAACATTAACCTTTCTTAAACCGATCGAAAAATCCGCCCAAACCTTTCTTTGGTTTTTTGCCGTCATCTTCTTCGGCGGGCGGCACAACGTTAGTGACCGGATCACTGTTATAGTTTTCAGAAAGGAAATCCGGCTCTTTGTTGATCCCTATAACAGAAGGGTCTACATGAGCAGGTCTGACACCGGCATCAAAAGGATTGATCTGAGCCTCTTCTTCTCTAACGCCATCTTGAGATATCTTAAGCCACTTTCTCACAATTGCTGCAACGCGTTCATCAGAAGCGGAGGATTGAGTGTATTCTGTTGCATACATTATGTAACTCGAATCCTTTAAACAATTGCTTTCGTTATATACAACTACTGGATCTCCTTCGAAAATGACGCGAGGCTTTTCATCTTCCAGGAACTTAAAGGGATTAATATATTGGCATTTTGATATGGCCAAACCTATTGTAAGCCACAGATCTAAAGGAACAATAAGTTCAGCATCATGCTTATGCAGATCAAGAATAAGGGCCTTGCAAAGATTAGTTGTCATAACAATTCTGTTTCTTGTCGATTCCTGTGTTACAAACCCGATGCTGTTGACACTGTTTGATTGAATATTTCTTGATATATTATCAAACCTTTCCAATATAAACTGATAATCAATGGAATTCACAGAAGCATTAAGAAGAGCAGCGGCATCCTCAACCAACGGCTTCATAGACTGATCTAATGTGGCTATCAGAGTATAGTAACGTTCCCTGCTTCCGTCATCTTTATTCCTTTTGGAAAAATACTTGACCAGAGCGTTAACAGCTTCGTCTTGTTTGATCTCATAGTAAAGTTTGAATGCTTCATCATTAAAGAAACTGTTAGCTTCGTTAATATATGCTGCCACACCTGAATTGTAATAGCATTCAGGAAGACCGATATACTTCATCAGAAGAGTTATATTATCAACGTTAGTGTCTTTGGACATGTACTGATAGAAATCGATCTTATCGAACTTGATCTTCTCAAAAGACAGTTTGTCCCAAAAATCTTTTTTCTTTTCAAATATCAATACATCGGCTGTTGTA
The DNA here is from genome assembly GCA_902776845.1 of Oscillospiraceae bacterium. GTDB lineage: Bacteria > Bacillota > Clostridia > Saccharofermentanales > Saccharofermentanaceae > Saccharofermentans. The sequence goes on along the minus strand of CACYRM010000037.1, from coordinate 11,282 downwards.
TCATCATAGAGTTTCTTCAAAAGCTCCCTGAATTTCTCAAAGAACGCGATATCAGCATTATAGATATACTTGTCAAAAAACTCTGAAAGTTTGTTTTTGAAGAGGTTATGCAGGTTCTCGTTATTCTTAACAAGATTTTCAATTGAGATCATCTCAATGATTACATCATACAGAGCATCAAATGTATTAACTCTGAGCCTGTGCTGTATGTAGTAATTCTCGATTTTCGCTTTTTGTGCTCCGTCCGGATCATTTTTGAGCAAAGCACGGCATATAGGCAATGCAAGTCCCTCATCGATCTTGCTAAGATATTTACTGGCTTCGTCAGGTCCCATAGCTGAAACCTTTTTCACTTCATAATCAAAATATATCCGGCGAAGTTCAGAATCCTCATTACTATTCTGATTGATCGTATCCATTAAGGCTTTCTCGGCTGTTTCAGTCATTTCGATATTACATTCAACAGCACGTTTAAAGCACTTAGCCAGATAATCAAAGTAATAATCTGTCTGTGAATCCAGATCGAGAACGTTGTAGAACATGTCAACGGAAGAGTACTCATCCATATCCTCAATTGAAGTTCCCGTGCAGATATTATGGCTGACCTGAAGAGCCAGTCTGTTTGCCGAAGCGTTTCCGGTCATAGCTATGGTGATATCTTCCAGATCTGCAAAATAACTGTCAACATCAACAACGTCATAGTGATCGACAGCATAAAACGGATATCCGTTTCTTTTAAGCTTTCTTATTCCTGCATCATCAAGCACATTGTTCCTGCCCGTAAACAGATCGACATAGGAGAACTTTGATGAAGCCTTTATGGAAAAGATCAGGGGCTTTTCGCGCGTATAAGAACAATCACAGGAAGCTGCCGATATCTGTCTTCTCATGAATCTCGGTATCAGCTTGAAAATAAGATAAAGGATTTCCTTAAGCTGCAGCTCTGTTCCGTCATACTGAAGGAAAAGAGGCATTCTCTCACTCTTCCTCTTCGAGAACTGATTGACTATCGCGCCGATAAACAGACGCAGATTATCTTTAGTAATGTTGTATTTTGAAATAATACCCTGCAGCGAAAAAGGCTCTAAATACTCAGGTTCAGAGATCACAGCCAAAGCGTCTGCTTCATTATCACAGAAATTCGAATCAGCTAAAGCAAGTATCTTTCCCGGATCATTGATCCTTTCCTCATTCCAGGGAATTATATATGATTGGGAGAACATGCTCGGACGGTCTCTTGAGATCAATCCGTACTGCGTATGAGTCAAATACAGATATTCATTATCACTGTCACATTCAAACAGATTAAGAACATTATTATTCTCATCAACAGAATTATTGCTGATTTGAGAATTCTTGCCCTGTATGTTCTTGGCGCAAAACTCACTAGCAGATTCAGGTATGTCAGGACTGACCGCAACAGGCACCCAGCCTGAAGTCTCAGTATTAGTGTAGCAACGTTGATAGATTCCCTCGATCATGTCAGTCTCCTATCAATAAACAAACAGCTTTACATTTTTCTTTACTTACCTTGTCTATCCTTACTCATCGATCCAATAGTCACCTGATTCAGGATTAAAATAGCAGTGACATGCGGAGCAATAATGTGTAAATATATGTGTTTTCTTTTTGAATAAGAATCCGGACTCGAAAGAATACGGTTCTTTTAATTTCGTGGTCGTTCTCTTCTGGCAATCAGGATTCATGCACTGATGGCCGTTAGGATTATAAACACCGTCTGAAGCACCGATCAGGCCAAGCTTATACATGATCCAATAGAACGGATCCATGATTCTCTTGGGTGAGATAGGTCCTATCGGAGCTGATGTTTCTTTATCAACAGAGCATCCGAGCGCGGACAACGCGAAATACGAATAATCATCAAAGCAGGTAGCGAGCAGACCATCAAACGCCTTGTTATTCTGGAATACATAATCAGATAAATACTCTTCATATGAATTGATCTGTTCAGCGTTGAAAATGGTCTGCATAATATGCGGACGGTCTTTTCTGGGAATGCCCTGATAATCAGACTTTAAGATTCTGACATATTCGTCCTTCATAACCTCATATATCTCGTCACATTTTGAAATACATGCGGCAAAAGGAATCGGCTTCAGACTTGCTCCCAAAACATGGTTCAGTGTGTTGATAGCCGTATTCGGAGAAGCCAGAACCTTTTCTTCCAAAGGAAGCGCTTCCCACAGTTTTGAGAACTGCATCGGGTCTATCAGCATCATGATAGCATCGGAATTTCTGATAAACTCCGCGAACTTTGAAACCTCGGCGGCTGTGTAATTCTCAACATCAAACAACTCGCCCGCAACATCATAAAGAACAAGAGTATATCTTTGTTTCTCATCGCTGATATCGCAGATAACAGGCTGCTGGAAACTCTTCGGAGGAGTACCTGCCGGAAGCTTCTCTTTAACAGCAATCCTGTTATTCGCAACAAAAGCTGTTAACGCAGGCGTAAACAGAGGAACCTGATATCCTACTTCAGGAAGCAGATCGGTAAAGTACTTAAGGAACTGCGACAGATATACAGTCTTACCTGAGTGTGTAATACCGACTATGGAAATAAACTTAACCGGATAAGCGCCGTACAGATTCGGCAGCGGATTATGACAATGGGGGCAAACTCTTTCAGAACACTCAGTATCATCAAACAGCTTGATCTCGCTTACAAAGGTTTCCTCTGTATCACTCCCTACCCTGTCATGTCTGAAATAACTGTCTAAAGAATCAGGTCTTTCCTTATTATAGGGTTTCATGAAACGTCTGTCCCTTGAAGGAACAATTATTCTTTTTCTGTAAGGCGGATATCTGTGATTATGGGAAACCGGCTCGGTAGTGCCGCCGTCAAAGTTATTCCAGAAATTATCATATTTCTCATCGCTCTGAGGACCGTAAAAGTTCTTTTCCCAATACAGCTTTACTATCTCGTTCTTCTTCTCATCCGACATACGGGGACTGTCCATTAAGTCCTCAATAGATTCACACCAGTCCGGCAATACAGAAGTATCCGGATCATTAACGGTAGGCACTCTGAAATGAACTTCATTATCATTGAATTCTTCAAAACAATAAGGACATTTAATTCTGAAAGCCATATCTTTATTACTCCTTCGTTAAGTTGATTCTTTTTTTACAGCCGAATTCGATCATATTGCTGTCGCAGTTAATGCAGACATAACGGTTATCCAAAGCTTTTTTTGTTATAGGAATGATCAGATCTTTTTCGTCTTCTTCCGGATAAAAATCCTTGATCTTATAGTAGATATCGCCGTCACAATAACCGCCGCTCAGATCAAACTGGAATTCATACTCGGAATAATCTGCCTGCTTCTTCGAACCGAACAGTTTCAGAAAGCCTTTCTTCTCAGGAAGCAGCCTGACAATTTTAATGTTAAGCGGAACCTGACAGATACCAGTTCCGTCAGTTGCGACCCGGTTAAAATCAGGTTTATAAACATCTATATCAGAACCGTGAACCACGCAGATGATCAGAACATAATTGCGTCCCTGATCAGCTACAGGAAAACAGTTGCCGGCAGCAAGATATTCTTTGGGTTTAAATAAAGTTGCGCTGACTTCACCATTTCCTATTGGAAGAAATCTTTCATCCAGATTATCGATCAACGGATTGGAATAATTCAGATCATCAACTAACCTTTGAAATCCTTTTTCATCAAAAACAAAATCAAAACCGCATTTGAAGACCAAAAGATCAAAATTTACAGGTGAATATGATATTCCGTTGTTACCGTTGTATTCGGTTCTTACCAGACACTTGTCTGCCTCATAATCTTTTATAAAAAACATAAAGTCTTATCTTCTCCCGGAATCAAATATTTTCCTTTTCGATTCTGAACAAATCGATCTTTTCAATAAAAGAATTACTCTTAGTGTTAATTACTGTATAATCAACAGCATCAGCTATTTTCTTAAGATCATTACTTGAATTAATAAGAAGTATCGGCGGTTTGCCGAATATGGTTTTGAGATCTCTTGCAGAACCGATTTCAGGCTTGAAGAAAACACTCATATTATCATCACGATCGATCACTTCACGCTTGATAACATTCTCAAAAGGCTCATTGGAAGTATGACTTAACCTGACCTGAAGTTCCTCTACATACGGGAGACTGAAAACATCAGACTTTGTAGCGATTATTCCGGCGATCAACTCTTTTATCTTATTAATAAATGCTGTTTTAATATCTGCCTGCTGAAGAATATCAACTCTGAGAAGATCCGATAAAACAGAAGGATGATCTCTGATATATTCATCCGTCAAATACTGATAATACTTACAGATGGTCTCATCCCTGACTGGTCTTAATGCACCAATCTCATTGATCAGCTCATTAATCGATTCACTCATATTCTGCGCATTGTCACATAACTTCTTTAACTCCTCGAAGAATATAGAGTAGAACCTGGGTTCAGTACTTACTCCGGATTTATACTTGAAATCAACTCTTTCAACTATGCGGCTGCCGGCATCAACATTCGAACGGACTCCGGCAAGATATTCACTTTCAAGCTGTTCAACATGGCCCTGCAGAGAATTCAGTTCCCAAAGCGTAAAGTTCTTATAAAGATACTCTCTGTACTCCTGAACCATCCGTTCCTGTACAACAGCGTCAAAGAATTCTGAAGAACCGATGAGTTTTTTCAGATAAGCCTCAAGAGTGCAGAATGTTACCTGGTTAAAATCATCATAAGACAAAAGATTGATATCAATACTCTTATCAGGACCATTAACCGGGAACAGATAAAGAGTGCTCTCGTCTATAACGGAATCAGTAACCCTTCTTTCAAACAGCTCAAAATAATGGGAAACAGAATTGATTCCGATCTTCTCAAGGAAACCGGGAATATCAAACTTATAGTTCTGATTGCGGATCAGTTCCTGTATCTTAAGAAAGATCCTGTTAATGATTACCTGGGATATATCCGAGTAGGCTTTCTCCTGATGTAACGCATTAACGGTAACTACTTTAAAACCGTCTAATCCGAGCACTTTTAACTCAGATGAGCTCCCGCCGTTAGACAGAAGAATAACGGATACAAGTTCTCCCGTTCTTTCCCTGTCATTTGTGACAAAAGCTCCGCTGCGAAGCTGGTTGCTGACAAGAACCACCAGATCCAAACCGAAATGATCACCATCATATAATGCGGTTAATGAGCTCCTTATTTCTTTGCTGTTCGGCTTATTAGCCGCAAACATAAGAAACAGAATACATCTCGGGTTGGAAAAATGAGCCATCTCTTCTTTAATGGCTTTTATCTCATCGATCTTGGCATAAAAAGCCGCACTGTCCGGAGTCTCGGAAGTATCGATTATAAAGTACAGACGGATCTCACTGTAATCAACGAATCCGGTAGTCGAATCCATCAGATTCTGCATGGTTTCCTGAATATTGAAACTTTTATAATTCGAAATAAAAGGAATAACATCCTTGTAATGAGGCCAGATACTGAAAAGATTATTCCGGATATAGTTAATGTCAGCCTCAGACTGAGTAGTAGTCATATTGAACACGAGCATCGGACTAATGGGGCTGTCAAAAACCATATCCAACCCCAGTCCGACATTCTTCGGGCGCTCAATATCAAATATACTTTTCTCGGTAAAACTTAATAATTCTTTACTATACTGGCCCATTGCAATACCCTTATCAGAATATGAAGTTTCTCAAATCGACTAAGAATCTCTCGATCTTATCTGCGGTGGCAGAATCGAAAAGATTCCTTGCCTTGCTTCTTAATCTGGTTATATCATCATCACGCAGATTCTTTTCCTTAAACTCCTGAGCATATTTCAATGTCTCATCGAAAGCTCTGGCCTTGCTGGATTGAGTATAGATTGCCTTCTGGAGATACTCTTCAAGAGCAAGATAGGAAACATAAGCCTGATAGAACGGGATCTCCTCATAAATATACTTATCGCGGTCACCGTATTCGAAGAGAGGATAAGTACGGATCATTCCGTTGTCATCATACTCATAAACAATAGATTTATCTTCCTTTATCTTGAGTATGCCGGCATAAAGCGCACGGAAGAAGTCATTCTTGGAATTAGCTTCCAGCTTGGAGAACTCCTCTTCCTTCTGCTTAATAAGATTGAGCGATTCCTTCAGGATATTCTGATTTGCATCGATCTTATTGATAATCTCCTGAATCTTAATCTGATATACAGGTGAATAATACAGGAAATCCAGCTTCAGGATTGAATCATATTCGTCAATATCCGTTCTGCAAGGTCTCTGCTTAATGATCATATCAGTAGGTGCCAATTTCTTGGAACCGCTGGAAATCATCTCGTTAACTTTAGTCTGAATAGCACCTAACTTGGCAGCTTTTTCAGCCATAGTGCCAGCGGACATTATCTTGTTCAATTCATCAGATATGCCTTCGATCTCCTTCTGGAGACTATCCGGTACATCAAATATATAGCTGTATTCCAAGTCATTTGCATTGCCGTTAGGAGTGTCATCGTCAGGAACCGTGATCTTAATGACACCATATTCAACAGCTTTATCAAACAGCTGCTTTACGGAATCACGCTTGGTCTTCAGTGCGTCAGGTATCTGATCGCTCATTGTCGAAGGAGCACTTACAGACGGCAACGTTCTCCAGTCAGAATATTCCATATCATCATAGATTCCGTTTTCTTCATATAAGTGATTTGCGTCTGAAATTGCAGCTGTAAAATACTGACTCTCAATCTTTCCGATCTCAGCATAAGCCTGCATAGGGAATCCGTCTCTGATCTGAACGAACAGGAATCTGTCGCTGATTGAACTCGGAATACGTGTCCATCCTGCATCGATACCTGATTTAGGACTTGTCAAAGCATTAGAAAGAACAGCAGATGTATTCGGGAAAGATACTTTCCTCTTATAGATCTTCTGATTATCGAGCTTTGAACCGTCAACAGGAAGCAGCGGAGATGAAGCATTCATAAGATCTCTGACATACTCGTCAATGATCTTCTGTGCAAGGTTATCACCTGTAAGTCCATACTTCTTCTCAAGGAATGCATCAACCGTCATACCTGCACTGTTCCTGAACAAGCCGCCCTGACCGACAAAGAAGCTCTGGATGGTCTTAGGAAGTCTTTCTTCTCTCTTCTGCCAAACATCATAACCGGCTTCAATCAATGCTGTCATAAAGCCGCGGAATGTATCACCCATCGGGATCTCCCTGATATGCTCATCGAGAAGCGCAATGATATTCTCATCCTGTACAGAAACCAGCGGTCTGTTAAAACCGATGCGCTGAGCTGCGCTTGCAACATTCTTAAGATCCTTAAAGTTTGCTTCAAATGTGGCTGTCAGATCACTGAGGACATCTGCCAACGGAGCATAATATGTCTTGATCCTTTCTCTGATCTGGTTCTCGAGTGAAGTCAGAACATTATTAACCTGCTCAAAAACACCTACCATCGGTTTTGCATTCGGGCTGGTGCTGTATACTCCGCCGACCTGTTCGATCAACTGTACATAAGCTACTACACAGTCTTCGAAATCCTGATAACGCTTCTTGTCATTATCAAACATTCCCTGCTTTTCTCTGTTGAAGAAGATTCTCTTGGTCTCGAGATAATCTTCATACTTGCGGGTTCTGTCTTTCTCTACAGACTGATATTCAGCATTGTTCTTTGCCTTTAATCCTGCAATAAGATTCAGAACATTCGCGCCTTCTACGAAATCGATTATGTTCTTTGCATGCTGAGGACCTCTGTTGATGTCCTTAACAATAGGATCCAATGCCTGATCCAACAGATAAATGAGTGATTCTCTGTTTACAACACCGTCTACACCCTGACCGGTGAGTTTGTCAGAGTTTGCTGCAAGATTTCCGATATGGCTGCTTAATGCGTCGAGATAGAATGCTTCAAGATCGTTCTCTCCATTGGAATTAACAGTATCCAACAGGAAATCCCAAGGCTTTCCGGCTCCGTCAGGATCCTGATAATAGTTATAGCCCTGAAGTCCGTTACTGTCATTTCCAGACAGTTTCTTGAGAATCGAAGCATAGATTTTATCAACCATTGTATTTACAGGAAGAGCCGTAACGTTCCATGCCTTGTTGATCGCATCTTCTGCATCAGCCTGGGTTACGTTCTCATTATGCTTCTTTCTGTATTCTTCAAATACACCGGATACCAGATAAGTGTTGATCTCTCTGTAAGGAATGCTTGCGCATGAAGCACCGAGAGATACCATGCAGGGAATATAACCCTTTGTTCTGGGAGCAGAAGCCTGAGCTATTCTCTGATCCTGATTTGAAGCAAGTGAATAAATATCAAATTCATCATTATTAAAATCAGAAAGGAAGTCCATTACATACTCTGTAACGGTATGCATAGCATAGTCATAAGCATCATCTGTGATCTTGGCAAGATTCTCAGTCTGAGCGCCGACAATATGACACATATCAACAGGTCTGCAATTCCAGTCAAGATATGTACCGTCGTTAATGATCTGTCTGAAAGAACCGCCGTTATTGGGCAAGCCCATGCAGTAGTTAAGTTCCTGGAGAGCTACATAAGCATTCTTAGGAATATACTGGCGTGTAGCGGCATCAAGGCCCTTAACCGAGAGGTTTATATCCGGCAGGAAGAAATAGCCGACTACCATCTTATTGGCAATTCCGCTGAGAGCTTTCTTTACTGCATAACATACATCGAGGAATGTACCTGAACCTGTACCGCCGGAAACACCGGAGAAAATATGAACTACAACTTTGCAGTCACCAGTAATTCCGACTTTGGCTTCATCTACAAGCTGGATAACCTTTGCTTCAAATGAATCGATCTTATCATAAAGCAAATATCTTCCTGCCTGTCTGATACCGCCTGCGCCGTTACCCTTTGCAATAACCTGGGTAATAGCAGGATTCTTGGTGTTGATCCACTTCAGATCGGGACGGGATGTAGTATCAATTACACCGCCGAAGAAACCCTGAAGCGAGAGGTCCCATTTCTCGGTATTATCGAGGACATCAGGGCTGGCCTGGTCTTTATTCTTTGTAACTCTCTGATCTGTATCAATGCTCAAAAACTTTATGTGTCTGTATTCACGGACTGATACATTACTGTTAGGGTTGTCATATGCTTCGGCATTATCAGGAATAAGTCGTTCATTAACCTGTGTCTTGATACGTCTTATCGCATCAGTTCCGGTACCTCCAAGACCGATAAAAAGAGATACTATCTCACCCTTTTGTTTGCTCTGAGATGCAGAAGAGATAACTCCGCCGCCTGCTGTTACAGATAAACTCTCAATGATTGCCATAATGACCTCCCTTGTATATAAAAATTTAATTATTTCCTAGTGTAATTACCTGCGTACACCACGTCCGCCGGAGCCTCTTGCCGGTGCCGAACGGACAGGACGTGAACCGCCGCTGCGTCCCGGACGATCGCCCGGACCTCTTCCGGGACCACGTCCTCCGGAACTTCTTCTGCCTCCGGAACGACCGCCACCGCCTCTGCCGCCTTTACGGACTGTCGCCTGGAATTTGAAGATTACACAGGCTTCGCTGTTCGGCAGTCTGACTGAAACAGGATTACCGTTTCCGGCTATCTTAACTTTCTTAACAGGCTCTCTAGATTTTGCGATGAACTTCTTCTTGCTGACAAAGAAGACATAGCCCATACCGGTACACTGGATATATGATTTTTTAGGATCAAATCCGGCACAATTGCCTGCTAATCTGGAAAGGCGTATCTGACCGACTCCTCCCGGAATCGTCTTCTCGTTATTGCTTGCATCGGTAACTGTAAGAATTCCTTTAAGTCTTCTTAATTTCCAGTACCATAAGCTCAAGAGTGCAGCAACAATGATCAGGAAAGCAATACTGCAGACTGTGATAAATGCTATTAATCCGACATTAATCGCAGTAACTTTTATCTTGATCTTACAGGATAATCCGCCTGTATCAGTAGCCTTGATGATATAGTCCCCTTTACCGAGACTATAATCGGTCATGGTGATCTTATCACCGTCAAATGTATAGTCTTTTCCGTCAACAAATGAACTGGAATATATCTGATAATAGAGCACGCTGTCTTCAGCGTCTGTTGCCAATCCTGTGACAGGAATAGTCATAGTATTATCCAGGAAAGGAATAACATACTTCTTATAAGTCACCTCATCCTTAACAGGAACCGGCGCTGAATTAGGCGGAGGCGTAGGTATCGCAGTCGGGTTCGGTTCCTCAGAATGAACTATTGTAAAAGGACCATAAAACTCTGATCTTCTGTCAAGGCTGAACCCTGTTACACGGAAACCATAGAAATAAGATCCCTTTTCGAGCTGCTTCGTAACAGTGAAACCTAAATTGCCGTCTTTGTTGAGATCCATAGGTACAGACTCGATCTCTTTCTGATATGCATCCGTAATGATCAGATCAGCAGAAAAACCACTGTAATCATCGGGATTAGTTGCCAGGGTTTTGCCTGTTCCCAGCTGCAGTGAGAAATTTACCGGGATCTTGTCTGAACCGGTCATCTGCTGCAGATCAGATTTACCTTCCATAAACAGATTTACGTTGTAAACCATATTTCCGTAGATCTTCGTTCCGGGATCACCGTGAACTATCACCGTACATTTGCCCGGCTTTGGCTTCATCCACTTTATCATGGCATAGTCATCTTTTATTGTCTTATATGAATCATCAATAGGACAAACATTTTCGTTTCTGTCTAATATTTCAACGGAATCCACATGACCATATAAGATGAAATTTGCTTCTTCAACACCTAATCCGGGGATTTCAAAATCCTTATATTGAACTTCTCCTTCATCCGAAAAAACTTTCTCTTCACCCCTGATCGGAACTGTCCGATAGATCAAAGCATAAAATGTGGAAAGAACATCCTGAAGGTCCTCTGAATCATTTACTTCTATACAAACACCGCCGGTAGCATCTGAAATCTGCTGCATTTCTGAAACATCAGCAGGATTATTCGCATCAGCATTAAGACATACAGAATAAATCATGATGCCATCTTCACGGGCTTTCTCAATTGCGTCTGCTTTCTTTTCCAGTGATTCATCCCATGTAGCTTCATCATCAAAAGCAGTATTACCATCACTCACCAACACAATTACAGAAGGAAGCTCCGGATTGCCATCTGCTTCTATCATATCAACAGCGGTATCCAAAGCTTCTCCGATATTGGTCCAACCATGATTGGGTTTTGTTTCTCTCAACGTATCTACTACTGAATCCTTGTCAGCCTGTCCGTTTACAGCCTCAAG